>JAWWBS010000039.1 GCA_033720895.1 Gammaproteobacteria bacterium | reverse complement strand
TACCGGATCGGTCACACCATCGCTGGAGATTCCGCTCTACATCATCTACCTGGTGGTGCCAACGGGACTGGGCCTCGGCGCGCTGCAATACCTCCTGACAGCCGTGCGCAATGTGACGGCCGATACCACCTACCTCTCCTGGTCGAAACGCGACGAGTACGAAAAACCCTCTGCCGAGGAAATCGCGCCATGACCACCGCGATGCTGGTATTGATGATCGTGCTGCTGGTGGCGGGCTATCCCCTGATGATCCCGTTGCTGGCCGCCGCACTGCTCGCCTTCCTTGTCTTCATCCCGGGCATGGATCCGCAGATCATGATCCAGCAGATGATCGGTGGCGTGAAACCCAGCGCCCTGATCGCCGTACCGCTGTTCATTTTTGCCGCCGACATCATGACGCGGGGGCACACGGCCAATCGCCTGCTGGACCTGGTGATGCGATTCATCGGCCACTTGCGTGGCGGGCTGCCGATAACGACCGCAGCCAGCTGCACCCTGTTCGGCGCCGTCAGCGGCTCCACGCAAGCCACGGTGGTCGCGATGGGCGGGCCATTGCGGCCGCGCCTGCTGAAGGCCGGCTACTCGGATTCGTTCAGCATGGCCTTGATCATCAATTCCTCGGACATCGCGCTGCTGATTCCGCCGTCCATCGGCATGATCGTTTACGGCGTGGTGTCGGGCACCTCGGTTGGCGAGCTGTTCATCGCGGGTATCGGACCGGGCCTGCTGATCCTGTTGCTGTTTTCCCTGTACTGCCATGTCTATGCACGAATGAAGGACATTCCGGTCGAGCCACGGTCTGGCTGGGCCGATCGCCTCTTGGCACTGAAACGCGCTGCCCTGCCGATGGGCTTCCCGGCCATCGTGGTCGGCGGCATCTACGCGGGGCTGTTCAGCCCGACCGAAGCGGCAGCGGTGTCGGTGGCCTACGCGGCCATCCTTGAAATCGTGATCTTCAAATCGATCAAGTGGGGAGAGCTGCCGGAGCTGGCGGCGTCGACCGGCCTGATCACGGCAGTGGTGTTCATCCTAGTCGCCGCTGGCGCGGCATTTTCATGGGTCCTGTCGTATGCCCAGGTACCGTCTTACCTGATCAATGACGTACTGGGACTGGCAAGCGCCGAACCGTTGACGATTCTCATCACCATCAGCCTGGCGTATTTCATCGGCTGCATGTTCGTCGACCCGATCGTGGTGATCCTGATCCTGACACCGATTTTCGCGCCGATGATCCACGCGGCGGGCATCGACCCCGTACTGGCCGGCACCTTGATCACCCTGCAGGTCGCCATCGGTTCGGCCACGCCTCCGTTCGGCTGCGACATCTTCACCGCCATCGCGATTTTCCGCCGGCCTTATCTAGAGGTCATCAAGGGGACGCCACCGTTTTTCCTGATCCTGGTGCTGGCGACCGGGCTGATCATCACCTTCCCGCAGATCGCCCTGTTCCTGCGAGACCTTGCATTCAGGTAAGGCGGCCGGTGCAGCTCAGTTGCGGTGACGGATTTCGACCAGCCGGATATCGAAGTCGGCCGGTGGCAGTTTCGAATCGGCACTGAATCGCAGGGTCGCGGTGCTCCCATCGACCCGCGGCAACCACGCCTGGCCCACGTCCGCGCATTTCTCCTCGACCTCGGCGAGCGAAGCAATCGGCTCGCTGCCAAGCTGCTCGAAGTTCAATGCAACGGGGACGTCGGTGGTCTCGGCGCAGATCGCCAGGGTCAGCGCAGACGCGCCCGGGGACGTGACGCGAATCCTCGCGGCCCAGCCACGCGGCCCGGACTTCCAGGCAAGGCGTTCGGATGAAATGCGCTGCATGGACTCGGGCAGGCTGCGGATGATGCTGATCACGGGCGGTCGCTTGTAGGCACCATCGTCGAGAAACTTCTGCTCCGCAGAGGTCAGGGGGCCGAAGCCGATATCCAGCGGATCCCGCGGTGGCTCGCTGGCACAGCCGGCCAGCAACAGCGCAAGCAGGATCAACGGTACCTGGACTCGGAATGACGATCGTGTTGCCTGTGACATGAAGGGCTCCTGCTGGCTGTCTGCAATCGGGAAATCATGACCCACCCCCGGCAGCGACTCAAGGACGGCAGTCACAGGAAGGGTGCGAATTCCGACGATTGCGGTATGCTTCTGCGGTTGGCAGGAAGACAGGCAAGAACGGGGCACCGTGAAAGACATCGAACTCATCATCAATCCGCACGCCGGCCGCGGCGAAGGCGCGGCCGCCGGACCACAGATCGCGCGCGCCCTGACCTATGCCGGTTTCAATTGCGAAGCGCGCCTGACCAACGGTCCGCGGCACGCGGCCGAACTGGCCGAGAACGCCGCAAGACGCGGCTTCGATTACGTGGCGATTGCCGGCGGCGATGGCTCCATCAACGAAGCCGTGAATGGCATCATGCGCGCCGGCACCAACACGCCACTGGCCATCATGCCAGTCGGTACCGGCAACGATTTCGTCAAGATGCTGCGCGCCAACAGCTGGCAGGACACCCTCGCGGCGCTGGAGGAAGGCCGGACGCGCCAGGTCGACGTGGGTCGCTGCAATGACAGCTACTTTGCCAATGGCATCGGTGTGGGCTTCGATGCCAAGGTCGCGAAGATCGCCAATCAGACGCGCTGGTTGCGCGGCAAGAGCGTGTACTTTGCCGGGGTGTTTCGTGCCATCGCCTTCCACCATGGCAACCCGGAGATGCGTATCACCCTGGACGACCACACCTTCGTGCAACGGGTGACAATGCTGTCCGCCGCCAATGGACAGGTCTATGGCGGCAGTTTCCGGGTCGCTCCGGATGCCCGTATCGATGATGGCTATCTCGACATCATCATTGCCGGCGACGTGTCACGAACGCGCATGCTCGGTTTCCTGCCGAGCGTATTGAAAGGCACCCACACGGCACACGAGCTGGTCAGCACCCACCGGTCGAAGAAACTGCTGATCGAGGCCACGGAGCCGCTGCCGATTCATGCCGATGGCGAACTGTTTGCCGAAGATCCGACGCGGATCGAAATCGAGACCCTGGCCGGCCAGCTGACACTGGTCGACTGAGACTGCACTCCCGGCCGAGAAGAACAGGGCTAGCGAGAACGCAGCGACCCGAGGTAGATGGCCGCCAGCGCCAGCCCCGCGCCGACAAACTGCCCCACCATCAACTGCCGCTCGAACCACAGGAAATCCCAAACGAAGGCACCCACTGGCTGCAAGAGCAACACCAGGCCGATGGTCGATGCGTCGAGCTTCGGCAGGCCACGGGAAATCAGCTGCCAGCCGAAGATCTGCGCGGCCAGGCCGTACAGCAGCAGCCAGGCAGCGTCCTCCCATCGCGTCAGTGCCAGCGACTCGCCCATCCCCAGCGTCATCGGTACCAGCATCAGGGCACAGCTCAGCGACAGCACTGCCATGTTGGCGTAGTTCGACGCCGTGACATTGGCCTGGGTCCGCGAGGCACGCAGCGTGAGGGTATAGGCGGCATAGCACACGGCAGTGATCAGGCCGAGAATCACACCCCACTGGTACTGCTCGCCGAGGCTGTTCCACTCCGGCAGGACCAGCAAGGCCAGGCCGACAAAGGCCAGCGGGATGCTGACCAGCATGCGCCAGCCAAGCTTTTCCTTGAACAACCAGACGCCGGCCAGCGCCAGCAAGAAAACCTGGAAATTGGCCAGCAGCGTCGCGAGCCCCGGGCCCACGAAGCGGATGCTGCGATGCCAGAACAACAGGTCCAGGGCAAACCAGAAAGCCGCCAGGACGGCCGGCCACATGGTCTTCCAGCCAAACCACAGGGACTCGCCCCGCAACCGGGTGATGGCTGCCAGCGCCAGGCCACCGAACAGCATGCGGTAGAAGGCTGCAGCGGTCGGGTCGACGGTGACGATCTTCACGAATACGCCCGCCAGGGAAATCATCAGGGCGCCGATGGCAACTTGCAGTATGGGCATGGGATCCGGTCCTTAGGCCAGGCCGCAGTTTAGCAGCGCTCGCCAGGAAATTACCGCCTCGCTATTGACAGCATTCGATATTTAGATAAACTTCTAAACATCTAAGGGAGAACCGTCATGAATCACATCCATACTCGCCGTATTGCCATTTTCCTGCTGGTGGCCTGCAGCTTTTCCTGGAGCATCGTTGCCTGGCTGTGGGCCAGTGACCTCTTCAGACCCGGCGTCGCGATGACCGTCGGCCTCGTGCTGGCCATGTGGGGGCCCACCGTGGCCAACCTGGCCGCCCGTCGCTTTACCGGCCAGGGTTTCGGCCAGCTGGGGCTGCGCCCGGCTGACGGCCGGGGCAAGGCGACCCTGGGGTACTCCGCAGTCGCCTGGCTGCTGACCCCGCTGCTGGTCGCCGCCGGCGCCGTCCTCTTCTTCCTGCTCAATCCGGCCCTGTTCACGGCTGAGTTCCCGGTGCTGGCCGGGGCGGCGGCCAAGTCCGGCCTGCCCGCCAGCCAGCTGGCAACCCTGCAGGTGCTGGCGGCCGTGATGCTCGGACCGCTACTGAACGTGGTCGGCACTTTTGGCGAGGAGTTCGGCTGGCGTGGCTACCTGCAACGAGAGCTCCTGCCACTGGGCACGGTTCGCGCCCTGCTGCTGACCGGTATCGCCTGGGGAGTCTGGCATTTTCCCGTGATCGCACTGGGTTACAACTATGGCCTCGGCTACCCTGGCGCGCCGTGGACCGGCATGGCGGCGATGCTGCTGTTCACCGTTGTCCTCAGCATTTACATGGGCTGGCTGACCTTGCGGGCAGGATCGATCTGGCCGGCCGTGGTGGCCCACGGCAGCATCAACGCGGTGGCGGGCCTGGGTGTACTCTTCATCAACGACCCCTCGCGCGCCCAGGGCCTGTTTGGTCCGACGCCCGTCAGCCTGGTGGGCGTGTCCGCCTTTGCACTGCTGGCCCTGGCCTTGCTGCCCGCCTTGAAGAGCAGGTCGCAGGCGGCCACGGCCTGAAGGAGCGAACCATGGAACAACAGAACGTCTTCAAGGCGCTGGCCGATCCGACCCGGCGAGACATCCTGCAAAGGCTGAGAAAGGGCTCGATGAGCGCCGGTGACATCGCCGAACAGTTCGATATCACCCGCGCCTCGCTGTCGCATCATTTCAACGTGCTGAAAGCCGCCGACCTGGTACGTACCGAGCGCCGCGGCCAGCAGATATTCTATTCCCTGAACACCACCGTCTTCGAGGACGTGGCTGCGCTGATGTTCAGCCTGTTCGGCAAGACCGGAGAATGACCATGCCACGCAATTACCGAATCGTTTCCATCCTGTTCCTGCTGCTTGCCATCGGCATCGGCGCGTTCAACTACGGCAACCTGCCGGCAGAAATCCCCAGCCACTGGAATGCAGCCGGCGAAGTCGATGACACCATGCCGCGTTTCTGGGGCACGGCATTCATGCCAATGATGATGCTTGGCATGATCCTCATGTTCGAACTGATCATCTGGCTGTCACCGGCCGGTTTCCGCCTCGACCAGTTCAAGGACGTGGTCGGCATCGTGCTGCTGCTGACGCTGGGTTTCCTGCTGACGGTCTACATTGCCCAGATCATGATCGCTCTCGGCATGGCCATCTCCATGGACCGGGTGGTGATGATCGGCATCGGCATCCTGTTCATCGTGCTGGGAAATTTCTTCGGCAAGATGCGCAAGAACTTTTTCATTGGCATCCGCACGCCCTGGACGCTGGCCAGCGACGAAGTCTGGGCCAGGACACATCGCTTCGGCGGCTGGGTGTTCGTTCTCGCCGGCATCGCCATCCTCGTCGGCGGGCCGCTGGGCGCACCCATGCAGTTCATGATCGGCGCCGCGGTCGCGGTCGGCGTCCTGCCCACCCTGTACTCGCTGATCCTTTACAAGCGCCTCGAGGGATTCAAGGAAGAGTCCGATCCGGACGACGAACTGTAGGCAGCTACGAAAAAAGCCGGGCACTGCCCGGCTTTTTCATGCACGGCCGCCTGCCTCAAAGCTGCCAGGCATAACTCAGTTTGAAGAACAGGGTCTGCTCCTGGGTCTGCAAGGGGTTGTCGACCAGGCCGTCGTTGAAGGCGAACTTCCCGTCCGAGTATCCGGCAAAGAATACTGTCCGCGGATTGAGCTTGTAGGAAAACAGCACCTGGTTGGACCAGCTCGTCTGGTCGCGATTCACCGCACTGAGATACAGGTCCTGGTTGCGATACAGGTCGCGATACTGGGTGATGACTCGCAGGAACATCCGGTTGTTGAACTGCCAGGTCGCACGCAGCTCGTGGATCCATGCCGAGAACAGCCGCCCGCCGTCGACATTCATCCGCTGGTACGTCGGGTCGAAGCGCAGGTTGAGATGCCGCCCGAGCCTGAAGATGAACCAGGGATCGACCGTCAGCGTACGACCGGCACGCGAGTTGGCGTAGTCGATGGCATCACCATGGCGCAGCGACATGCCCGTTGACAGCATCTTGTTCGGCTTGATTTCGCCATAGAAGGCCAGGATGTCCTGATCGTATTCCACGCCATCCCAGTACTGGGTGCGATCGATGCCACCAAACTGGGCATAACCCTGCCAACCCACCGTATTCACGCTGATGTAGGCCTCTGTTTCCTGCTCGAGCTCGATACCGCTGACAGCTTCCTCGGTACGATCGACATCGCCATTCAGGCGAATGCGCCGGTACCAGTCGTCACCGTTGCCGAACCAGTTGTACCCGCCACCCAGGATGCTCTTGTCAAAGCCGACCTGCGGCAGGAAACCGAGATCGGCACGGAAGTCCTCGTCGACCTGCTGGTGCTCGGCGTAGATGTTGTACTCGCGTCGATTCCGGTTGTAGCCGACGTAGCTGGCAGAACCCTCGAACGGGTCGGCACGCACGCCATTGGCGGCCACCATCTCGGCGTCGTATTCGGTTTCCGAGGTCAGGACCTCGGCAGTGATCGAATCGGAATCGGTAAAGCGGTACTTGGTGTCGACGCCAATCACCGAATTCGAGTAGTCATCGCCACTGCGGTCGGTGGCAATGATGCCGACCGTGGAATTGCCGCCGATGTCGTAGCGATAGCGCATCGCGGCGTTTTCGGTCTTGAAGTCGAAGGAACCGAAATCGTTCCCCTGGCTGCCCGGAAAAAGGACACTGGTCTGTTCATCATTGGCGAAGAAAGCGCCGAAGGCATGGCTGCCCTCCTTGCCGGTGACCTTTGCACCGTACTCGGGATCGGCAATGTTGCGCGTATAGACGATGTTGAAAGGGTCCTGGAAAAGGTCACGGCCTTCGAGGAAGAACGGACGGCGCTCGGGAAAGAACAAGCTGAACTGGTTGTTCACGTCCAGCTGTGCCACATCTGCCTCGACCTGGGAGAAATCGGGATTCAGCGTGCCGTTGAGGATCACATTCGGCGTGATGCCCCACTCCAGGTCCAGCGAGGGCTCGACCTCGAAGTCACCATTTTCCATCGGCAGGCCGTAATCAGGCCGGGCATTGGTCTGGATGCCAGTGACCGTAGGCACCAGCTGGAGGTTGTTGCCGGGATCCGCACCCGCGAAACCACGGAACTTCTGGTATTCGCAAAGGGTGCAGGACAGGTTTCGATCGGCCCGATACATCCGGAACTGGTGGCGCTCCTCGCGTGGATAGATGCGAATGAAATCGATTCCCCAGATTTGCGGCTCCTCGCTGGCTGCAAAGCGCAGCGAGCGCATCGGCAATGCCATTTCGACGACATAACCGGTCTCGGTCAGCCGACCAGCGCTTTCCCAGATGGTGTCGTAGGAAGCGTCTTCGCCGCCCTGGATATCATCCTTGAAGAGGTCACCCTGCACACCGAGCGGATTGACGAAGAACTCGAAGCCACGCCGCTCGTCATTGAAGGTGTCCATGACGACACCAACGAAATCGTCCTGGAACATGGCATCGCGGTCACTGTAATGCGCCCGGATCAACTCGGGGGCCGGATCATGCGCAATGAACGCGATGAACAAGGTTTCACCATTGAAAGCGATGAACGCCTCGGTTTCGGCCCGGGCCGGGATGTTTTCCGCAGGCCAGGTCTCCCAGTCAATGGTCAGGCGAAGTGCATCCTGCCAGACAGCCTCATCGAGATAGGCATCGACCTCCACATCGCCAGAAACTGCAGGCACATCAATGGGAACTTGCCGTTCCTCGAGCGAACGGTCGGCGGCGTGGCTGGTGGAAATGGACAACACCAGGCCCAGTACTATCAGGCTGTACGTTTTCAATGGACTCCCCGGAATCTGGTCTTGCCTGCTTTGATGCAACAAAGCGGGCTGCGGTTTGCATGGGTTTGACGACCCAGGGCTGCCAAGGTTCCCGGGAACGGCTTTATTGATGGGGATTCCGGCCAATGTCGAAGAAAATGCCGGAAAACGTTAGAATCGCGCCCCTGATTCGCCACGTTGCAGCGCAACGCCAGACAAGCACCAGGTAATCATCATGAAAATCAGCATCACCAATGTTCACCTTGATCTTGGCGCCGGTCGCCGCGGCACGGACATGGGCCCGTCGGCCATGCATGTCGCCGGTCTCGTGCCCGCCTTGCAGAAGATCGGCCATGAAGTGGTCGGCCACTCCAGCGTGGGCCAGGTCGCCATGGAAGCGAAGGACATCGGCGACCCGTCTGCGCGCTTCCTGCCCATCATCCAGGAGGTCTGCGCGGACCTCGCCGACAGCGTGGAAGCCGATCTCGAGAGTGGCTGCTTCCCGCTGGTGCTCGGCGGCGACCACTCGCAGGCCATGGGCACCATTGCCGGCCTGAGCCGCCACCTCAGGAAGAAGAACAAGGATCTTGGCGTTTTCTGGGTCGACGCCCATGCCGACATGAACACGCCCGATACCAGCCCCTCGGGCAACATCCATGGCATGCCGCTGGCCGCAGCGCTCGGTCATGGCCGCGACGAGCTGACCGGCCTGGCCGGCGAGGCACCGATGATCAAGCCGGAGAACGTGGTCCTGTTCGGCGTGCGCGACATCGACAAGATCGAGCGCGACATGGTCGACAAGATCGGCGTACGCGCCTACTCCATGAGCGAGATCGACGAACGCGGCATGAATGTATGCCTCAAGGAAGCGATGGAAATCGTGTCTCGTGCCTCGGGCGGCATCCACCTGTCCTACGACCTGGACGGCTCCGACCCGTCGGTGGCACCGGGTACCGGCACCGTCGTTCCAGGTGGTCTGAATTTCCGTGAATCGCACCTGATCTGCGAGACCCTGGCAAAGAGCGGCAAGCTCTTGAGCATGGAAATGGTGGAACTGAACCCGACGCTCGACACCGAGAACAAGACCGCCAAGTTTGCCGTCTGGCTGATCCAGTCCGCGCTGGGACGCACCATCCTCTGAAGGCGCCTGCAACACACTGAAAACCCGGCCACGCGCCGGGTTTTTTGTTGGTCACTCGCCAAAAGAAAGGGGGCCCGAAGGCCCCCTCAAAGTCTTGCATGACGCCTTCCCTTACGGGTTGACGGTCACGCTACCGGAGCAAGTGCTGGTGCCAGCTTCGCACACCTGGTAGGTGTACATGGCATTGCCCTTGTTACCGATGAAGTCGGTGAATGCACCGTCGTTGGCCGTGGTGGCCACCAGCGAACCGTTGCGGTAGATGTCGACATTGGTCGACGTTGCACCGCTCCAGCTCAGGTCGGCGTGATGCACACCCTTCACCTTGTAACCGATGGCGTTCAGCGTCAGGTCGCCGCCCGGATCGGTGCCACCAGCGCTGACGGAAACCGTCGTCGAGGTGGTATCGGTCGCGCCGTCATCGTCGGTCACGGTCAGGGAGACCGTGTAGTCACCGTCAGCCGCATAGCTGTGGCTGGCGGTTGCACCGGATGCGGTCGCACCGTCACCGAAGTCCCAGGCATAGCTGACAATCGAGCCGTCGCTGTCGCTGGAAGCCGAACCGTCGAAGCTGCAGGACAGGTCCGTGCAGTTGTCGGTGAACGAGGCAGTCGGAGCGACATTGGCCGGCGGATTGCCGCCGCCACAGCTCTGGCTTGCCAGGTAGTCGGTGGCAGCACGTGCCTTGACCAGACCGAAGCCAAACGCGTTGTCACGACCGTTCGAACCGAGGTCCTCGGCCGTGGCGTTCATGGCATCACGCACGTCCTGGTTGGTGCAGCTGGTGTGGTTCGACCAGATCAGTGCAGCAACTGCGGAAACGTGCGGGGTAGCCATCGAGGTGCCGTCGAAGTAGGCATAGTTGCCTGCACCAACGTTCACCGTCGCGCTGTTGCCCGTCAGACCCTGCAGCGTCGCGCCGTCGGTGTCGGACACGCCGATCGACGGAATCGAGGTTGCGGTACCACCCAGCGTACCGGACAGGGAGCCCGGCTCGTTGTTGTAGATCACCGCAGCAACACCACCGCCAGCTTCGCAAGCCAGCACCTTGTCGGCAAAGCTGATTTCGCCACGCGAGATCAGGCAGACCTGGCCGCCGCCACCCGGGCAGGACGCAGTGCCGACACCGCAATCAACCAGCGGACCGGTTGCATTGCCGTCCGGCGTGCCTTCCATGCCAAGACCGCTGAAGTTGCTGCCACCCACGGTGACAGAAGCATCGGAGCCGTAACCCATCGGCACGGTGGACTGCACGCCCACGCCCGGACCGGAGATTTCGACTTCGCTGTTCTGCTGCGAGAAGGAAGCAATCTGCTTGTTGGAATCCACGGCAGCGACGGACATGACGCTGCTGTAGGAAGCCGGATAGCTCTTGCGGGTGTTGCCATCGTTACCGGCGGCCGCAATCGAGAGCACACCACGGCTGTTGGCACCGGCAAAGTAGCTGTCTTCCGAGTTGGACGAGAAGCTGCCACCCAGCGACATGCTGATCACGTTCGCGCCAGCATCTTCACAGCGCATCGCAGCGTCGACCAGCGAGGACGAGTAGGCCCAGCCGTTGGCATCGAACACCTTGATGATGTGCAGGTTGACGTTCTCGTTGCGGAACACACCGACCACACCCAGGGCGTTGTCGACGGCAGCGATCGTGCCGGCAACGTGCGTGCCATGGCTGTTGGTGTCTTCGTACCAGTTGCCGGAACCGGAATCGTTGGTGCCATTCACATTGTTCTGCGGCAGATCTTCATGCGCCAGGTCGTAACCCGAGTCGATGATGCAGACAGTGCGGTTGGCCGATGCCGGCTGGAGAGAGAGATCGTCAGCCTGGACCATGGCGATGCCGTAAGGCTGCGCCTGGGACATCAGGAAACGCTTCGGATCTTCTTCAACGTAGGTGACGTTCGGATTGCGCTTCAGGCCCTCCAGCGCCTGAGCGGGTACCGAAACCGCCATAACACCGAGCTTTTCGAAGTTGTAGTGGGTTTCGGCGCCAGCGCCCCGCAGGGACTGCTGAACGGCGGCCTGGTTGCCCGCCTTGAAACCAACGTACACGCGAACCTTGTCGTTACCCGCCGCAGCGGTAGCACTCAGGCCGAGTGCGACTAACAGACCGCACGACAATACGGTCAAACGTTTAATAATGCTCACAAGAATGGTCCCCCCATTTGTGATATTTGCTTGGATTGTGTTGTGTGGCCTTCCCGGGCCTTTTTGTTTTTTATGAGTGGCCGTCATGGGCCTTGTTATTTTTCTGTTGGCCTTCAATGGCCTTGTTGTTTTTTTGGCAATGCGCCTTGCGCGCAAAACTTGGTCGAACCTACCGGACCGCTTTGCGCAGCGCAACACTTTAATTTCGGACTATTTTCTGGGCGTGAAATGACCAGAAATTCGGCGAAAAGCGCCGTTGTTGGCAAGTGAAACTAATAAGCTTCCGGACATTCTTGCGCAGTTCGAATTGCCGTAAGCTGGCGGCCAGCCATTTTTCAGTCAGGAGAGACCCATGAGCGATGCATCCACCGGTGGCAAGGCAAAGGCCTTTGCCGAATTCAGGCAGAAAATGAACGACCGGATCCTGGCCGAGGACAACCGGGTGATCAAGCGCATGTTCTCGCTGGACAACCTCACCTACCGTGAGGAAGGCGAACTGGATACCAAGACCAAGGAGCTGATGGGCCTGGTGGCCTCGCTGGTGCTGCGGTGTGATGACTGCGTCTCCTATCACATCAGCCAGTCGCTCTCAGTGGGCGCCCAGCGCAAGGAAATCATGGAGACCATGAGCATCGGCCTGGTGGTTGGCGGCAGCATCGTCATTCCGCACCTGCGCCGTGCAGTGGCGTTTCTCGACGAACTGGAGGGCGTCGAGACCTGACCAGGGCAGCAATGCCGGACAGGAAAAAGCCCCGCCAGGCGGGGCTTTTTCCTTACCCGAGCCTGCTCGGATGGATGGTCTCAACCACCCGCCTGGACCCAGGCGAGCATGGCCGATCGGAACCGGTCCTCGCCGTCCGGATTGCCTTCCAGCCTCGTCCAGCTGCTCGGAATCCTGCCAAGGATGTGTTCCAGCCTGTCCGACGGCGCCGGGTGGGTCTTGAACAGCAAAGCCAGTTCGCTCGACTTGCCGGCCAGGGCATCCAGCCGCTGCAGCACGGCCACCAGGCCATAGGGCTCGTAACCGGCCCGCGCGGCCAGCACGACGCCCAGGCGGTCTGCCGACAGCTCGTCATCCCGGCCAAGGCCCTGGGTGTAGAGCTTCTTGGTGCCCTCGATCACCCAGGCGTACTTGCCGACATCCTTGCCCCGGTCGCGCAGTGTTTCTTCCGCCACGCGACCTGCCAGGCTGAGGCGTGCACCGGACTCCAGCGCTTCGAGGTGGTGCTTTTCAACCACATGGGCAATCTCATGCCCCAGCACGCCAGCCAGCTCCGATTCACTATGGATCTGCTGCAGCAAACCGGTGGTGACGAACACGTAGCCATCCGGTGCCGCAAAGGCATTGATATTGGGATTGTCGATCACGGCAAAGCGCCACGACAGGTCCGGGCGGGCGCTCTGCAAGGCCACCCACTGGCCAACGCGGTTGACGTAACGCTGGGTAGGCTCGTGGGCCAGCAGCGGCGAAGCGCCCAGCAGCGTCGCAGCGGCCTCATGGCCAATTTCCTGCTCTTCTTCACTGGATACGCCGAACAAGGCCGTCTTGGCCGTTCCCAGGTCCTCGCCGAGGCGGGTGAAGTCGTACTTGCAACCCGCCAGCAGGAACGTCATCGACAGCACTAACAGAAGGTTGAAGGTTTTCATCATTCGCCCTCCTGCAGCTCGGCAACATCGGTCTTGGCCAGGCCCGCCTGGCCGGCAAATCCGCGCGCCTCGGCTGCCGAGCTCTGCCAGCTGGCCAGCCGGTCGACCGCCGCCGGATTCGGAACGGCCGAGTTGATGTCTTCCTCGCTGAGCCCGCGGATGCCAGTGGTTGCCGTGGTCGTGCTGGTACGGCTACGACCCGTGAAGCTGAACAGCGAGCCCCAGAAACCCGGTTCCTCGCGGGTCTCGGCAGTGTCACCCAGCCTGACATTCGCCATGCGCACCCAGCCCGTACGTCCCGCGTCGGTCTTGACCTTGTACCAGCCGCCGTCCCGCTCGAGGATCGTTACGGATTCCTGGCTGCGTACCATGCCAAGGCTTTGACTGGTGGCATCGGGCGACGCATTCAGGCCGCTGGTCCTTATCATGTTGCCGGCATCCGCTGCCATCACGGTGACGCTGCCCAGGGCAAGCGCCAATCCAAGTAGCAATCTCTTTTTCATTTCCAGCCCCTCTTGCTAATCAATGCTGCTGTTTTGGAATTTGCCGATGGGCTCGTACAACTGCACGGCCTTCTGGCGTCCCTTTACCTGCACCTCGCCGTGAGCACGATACTTTATCAGCTCGCCGGCACGGCGCCGCGTGTCATCGGATACAAGAATCCTGGCACGTCCCTTGGTCTGCCCCTCGAGTCGGCTGGCCAGGTTGACGGCATCGCCAATGGCCGTGTACTCGAGTCGGTTGTCCGATCCGATGAAGCCGACCACGGCCGGCCCTGTATGCAGGCCGATACCGATATCGAAGGCAGCCAGGTCGTCGCCCAGGTCCTTGCGGAACTCGTCGACCACCTGCGCCATTTCCATGGCCGCTTCGATGGCATGCTCGGCCTGCCGCTCGTCATCCAGTGGTGCGCCCCAGAACGCCATGATGGCATCGCCGATGAACTTGTCGATGGTACCCCCGTGGCGGAAGATCACCTCGACCTGCTTGTCGAAATAGCGGTTCAACAGGTCCAGGACCTCTTCGGGACTGCGGGATTCGGACAGCGTGGTAAAACCACGTATGTCGGAAAACAGGATAGTGATTTCGCGGGATTCGGGTTTCGTCGCGAGCGGGCTGCCACCCTCGGCAACCAGGCTCGCGGCCACGCGCGGGTCGATGAAGCGACTGAAGGTTTCCATGGCCTGGCGACGCTCCTGGCGGGAGCGCTGGAATGAATAGAGCGTCAGGCCTGCAAGCATGAGAGTCGGGTACAGCAAGGGCGGCAAGGTCGGCAGCAGCAGGTTGCTGCCCAGCAGGTAGCGTGCAGAGATCAACCAGAGCACGCTGCCAAGCAACAGGACAGCCGCAGCAAGCAACAAGCCATGCTGTCGCGAATATAGCAGCGTTACGGCCAGCAACAGCAGCAGCGATGCCAGCAACCCTGCATGAGGCTGGTAACGCAACCAGTCGTCACGCAGCAGGTTGGACAAGGCCGTCGCCAGGATATCCGCGCCCGGATGGGCAACGCTGATGGGCGTGACACGGATGTCGTACAGGCTGGATGCCGTGCCGCCAATGATGACGACGGTATCCTCGAACAAGCCGTCGAACATCGGATCGCCCTCGGCCAGGCCGGCGAACACATCGACGTAGGAATATTGCTCGCGATCATAGGGCCCTGCAGACCAATGGAGGTCGATGAACGGCTGTTCGGGTACGGGCGCTGCCAGGAAATCGGCCACGCGCGCGGGCAGGCTCGGTATGCGCCAGCCGGCACGATCGAAGCGAACGGCATATCGGCGCCCGACACCATCGGCATCCGGCGTGAAATTGATGGCACCGACCCGACCGGTCTCCGACAGTGGCTGGAGACTCGGAATCAAGGCCTGCTCGGCTCCCGGCCGTGCAGTCGAGGTCTTGTCGAAGCCGAGCTTGTAGCCGTACTGGTCCAGGGGCAGGCCCGGACCACCATCATCTTCCAGCAGGACGATGGGAAAGAAGACCCTGTCCGAGGCGGTGGCCGTCTCGACGAAATAGACATCGGCCTCGGGGTTCACTTCATCCCATTCGGAGAACAGGATATCGAAGACGACGGCCTTCGGATTCTGGGCAAGCACCTTTTCCAGCAATTCCGCATGCACGGCGCGCGACCAGGGCCAGCGGCCGAGGCCATATTCACTGGCCATCAGCTCGAGGCTGCGTTCATCGATATTGATCAGGACAATGCCAGGCGCAGGGGCGCGACTGTCGGCTTCGGCACGCAGGAATACATCCCGCAGGGCATAATCGAGCGGGGCCGTGATGCGCGCAGCGCCCAGGTCGAGCACGGCGAACAGGCCGAGCAACAGGGCCGCCGCCCAGATCTTTCGCTGCTTGCTCACTCGGTGACCTCGCGCATCAGGGCTGCCACCGATGGTAGGCAGGGTGGCCAGGTTTCACGGCGATGAAGTTCCCCGAGCAGGTCGCGCAAACCTCGCCCCCGACACTCAGCTCGGCGACAACGCGAGCGCGGCGATCGGAAGATTCCTCGGTGCGGGCCTCCAGCGTCACTTCCTGCCCGCTGGGCGTCGGCTTCAAGAGCTTGACGTGAAAATCCCCGGTCACCGTACATGGCGGTTCCTGCTGGCCGGACTTCTGCATCAAGTGCCAGGCCGCTGTCCAGTTGGAGTGGCAATCCAGCAGGGCTCCTATGATCCCGCCGTTCAACATGCCCGGGAAGGCTTCATGATGCGGGGCCGGCTCCCAGGTTGCGATCACCACCTTGCCCTTGGGCATACTGCGGATCCGCAATCCCTGCGTATTGGCCGGACCGCAACCGAAACAGATGCTGTTCGGTGCATATTGCTCCTGCAGGCTTTTCATCATTCCCCCCCCGTTCATCAAAGCCCCACTGGACTATACCGCAGGGAATGAACATATTAATGGGGCTATCGCGGAATTTCGGGCGTGGTTTCCTAATTCAAGCGCATAATTTTGTTTGACATAATTTGACGGAGCGTCAATATTTTAAGGGCGCCAAGTGGGCCCGCTTTGCAGGTCCGGGGATGCTGATTGAATAGGACCTGTTCGAATCGCAAAGGGGGTTCCCATGAAATATGTTTTGATCGTCGTAATGCTGTTTTCTGCCAAGGTCGTGTTGTCGGCCTGTGACTTTGGCGAGGATGATTATGATTCAGGCTCGTCGGGCAGTTACAGCCTGTCGCCGCGTATCATCAACGAGGGATTTGGCACCAGCTGCAATACGCAGGTTGCGACCCAGTGCGCCGCTGCCGATGTGCGGTACGCGCAGTACGAAGAATGCATCTACACCTATTCGGGTGATTCAGCCACTCAGGCGCAGTGTGAAGGTTATTACGACAATTACGTAATCCAGGCCAACCTCTGCCAGAGCACCTACGACTCCTTGGGCTGTTGACGGCAATCGGGGTATTCAATTGCGCAAGTGGCATGCAACCTGGCTAGTTGCCGGGCTGGTTGCCGGCATCATTATCGGGCGCTGGAGTGTCACTTCAGCGCCCGAAGTCTCTCCAGCTTTCGAAACCGGCGTGGTGGACGAGCGCGTGGCGAATGGTCCCGGGCCCGATGTCGGCCCGTTGTCGAGACAACTTGCGTCGGTCGATGCAAACCGATTGGCGGTCGAAGACAGGCAGGAGCTCGCCTCCGAGCTGCGTGAGGTCGTGGCATTGCTGCCAGACTCGCTGAGGCTCGAGCATGTCGAGCGGATTACGGGAATTGATCCTGGAGTTGTGAATGCGTCCGGGGACCCGGATGCATATCTTGAGCGCCTTCTGGACGTGGCTCTTGCCGATACCGTAGAGCCCTCGCTGGACGAGTCACCGATTCATTCACCAGTCTGGTTCTCGACCGCGGGGAATCGTGACAATCCCATGAGCGTATTTTCCACACGGGATACCGTGGTATTTGCAAATCTCGACAGCACTGGCAGCGATGACGCTCTGGTGAAGTGGCTGCAGGTGGATACCGGCGAGCCGGTACTGTTCAAGAAGGTGGCCTTGCGGGCCAATGAACGTACCCGGGTATGGGTGCGGGACTTCGAAGGTTTTTCACCCGGCACGTACAAGGTTGAATTCTATTCTGTCGAATCACTGGAACTGCTGAGCAGCGGATCCTACCAAGTGAGGTAAAGAACATGCTGACCGTCATCACCATGATCATGCTGGGAACACCAACCGAAATTCCGGTGTTCGAGCCCACGGAAGCCACGGCGTACAGCCAGGCCGATACAGTCATCACGGCCAGCTTCGGTCCCGAGGGCAAGCCCAGGGAATGGGAGTCGCGCCGATACGACAAGAACCATTACGGTGGCATCGTCAGCCAGTACAACCTTACCTACCAGGTCATCAACGGACGGAAGGTCGCGGTCATGCAGCTGACATTTGCACCGGCGAATATGGATTCGCAGGCAGCCCAGAAGGTAGGCCGCATGGGGACACGATTCATGATTTTCGATTTCAAGGGGGTGGGTCGCTATGCGATCGAGCAGGACAAGGCCGTCTGGTCCGATGAACAGTACCGCCCGGGCACGACAGAGCCGAGCATCAAGCGCCACATCACCCTGATAAGGAACAATTTTGCTGCCTACGGATCAAATGCGCAGTCCGCCATGTCGACCGGCCTGGGAGTCGACAGCAAGGAGAAGATCGGCGGCTGGATCGAGATCGAGGGCATCAATACGGACGGTGCAATCCGAGGCAAGTTTTCATTCACTGCCGGTGACGATATCTGCCCCAATGGCAAGCCCTGCTGGATTCGCATTGCCCGGGTAGAAGGAAATTTCGTATCTGATGTGAACCGCTTGCGTACGCAATCGGTTGCCGTCCTTCCTGACGGCGAGAAGGTAGACGTCGGCGTGAAACCCAAGCCGCGCCTGGCCACCCCGCCCGGGATCAAACCTCGAATAAAAAGTCCTGCCACAGGTGCCACGGCGCCCGGCGGCGGCCAGTACGGAAACATCATGGACCGTATCGCAAAGATACCTCAGGCCAATGCGCGCTACGCAGACTGTCCGGCTCCGACCGGGTCTGCATGCGAAAACAGCAACGAGACCTATTACAAGTATCGAAGCTGCCATTCATCGTCGGATGGAGACCATGGAAAATGTGCAGGATTGTTCCAGGCGCATGAACGTGCTGCCAAGGCTTGTCTCGCAGCTTATGAACGTTCGGGCTGTTGACGCTGTTCCTGGAACAGCATCACGAGGATCAGGCCGAGTCCGACAAGGTTGGCTAGATCGGCAATATTGAAACGGCCGGACTGGACGGGTCCCAGTTGAACCTGGATCCAGTCCAGTACCGCGCCTTCATGGACAAGCCGATCTACGATATTGGACAAACCACCACCAACAAACAGGGCCCAGCCGCACATTTCGCGCATGGATGCGCCCCTGGCGTAGCGGCCCCCTGCAACGCTGGCAACGATCACGAGTACGAAGATAGCAAGGCTGACAAGTGGCCATTCATGGCCTCCAAGGGCACCCAGCATGAGCCCCTTGTTCCAGTGGATTCCAAGCCAGAGCAGCTCGCCATCAATGGAAGGCTCCCAATGCAGGATCAGCAGCTTGCTCACCTGGTCGAGGAACAGCACCGTTCCGACCAGTACGGCCAGGTTCATCGGGCGGGTCATTTTTCCTTCTTTGGCAGAAAGACTTCTGCCAGCATGCAGCGCACGCTCCCCCCACCCAGCCGCTCCAGCGCATAGGTGTCAACTGGAATTCGCTCGGCATGACGATCCAGGGTCTTTTTCTGCTTCTTGGTCAACGCCTTGTCCGCCGTCTCCGACAGGAACAGTTTCGCGCCATCAGAGCCCTGGAGAAACAGCTGGTTGCCGGCAAACTCTGCGACCTGCTCGGAGCTGAGGCTGACGACGTCCCGACCTTCCGCTTTCAGCACGGCCAGCAAGGCACTACGCTCTTTTTCATCCGGAACCAGGTCCGCAGCGACAATCGAGCAATCCGGTCCGACGGTCATGATGACGTTGGTGTGATAGATAGGCAGGCCGGACTTGTCTAGTGCCGAGAAGTATTGCAGCTCGAAGCCCATTCGTTCAGCCCAGGCTTCCGCCAGCGCGCGCTCCGTTCTCACCGAGGCGCAAGCAAACGCAGTTCCGGTACGGTGATCGAGAACCAGGCTGCCCGTTCCTTCGAGGAAGCGATTTTCCGATTCATGATGACTGAGATCGATCGTCTCGCTGATTGCGAACCCATGGCCTTCAAGAAAGGACGCAAGTTCGGTGTTCCGCTCGCGTCGCCTTGACGGCGCGGCCATGGGGTAGAAGACGAGGCGGCCATCGGGGTGCGTAGAGAACCAGTTATTGAGAAAAACAGCATCCGGCAGGTCACGCTCGGGAGGAACGGCAAGCCGGATCACTCGTATTCCGGCGCGCTTGAGAGCCGCAACCAGCGCGGCATGTTCGCGCAGCACGGTCGCTTGCAGATCCGGAACGTGGATCTGCTGCTGGAATGCATTACTCGCAAAGGTCTCCCGGTTTGCGCGGAATCCTTCCGGCGGAGTAACCATCACGGTCGAAGCTAGAAGATTCATGCGCTCATCATCCCATAGCGGGGATTGAACGCAAACAACCCGAACGCCCGGGGCAGAAAAAGAAAAAGCCCCGATCCAGAAGGATCGGGGCTTCGAATAAGAGCCTGGCAGTGACCTACTCTCGCACGGGGAGACCCCGTACTACCATCGGCGCTGGACACTTTCACTTCCGAGTTCGGGATGGGATCGGGTGGTTCGAGTCCGCTATTGCCACCAGGCAAACTGGTTTTACCACGGCGCGCCTTCTCAAGCACGCGGGTAGAAAATCGGAAAGTTGATTGAACGCTTAGTAATAACGTGTCAATAACACTCGCAGCTCAAAACTGCTTGGGTGTTATATGGTCAAGCCTCACGAACAATTAGTACTGGTTAGCTTAAGCCATTACTGACCTTCCACATCCAGCCTATCAACGTCGTAGTCTTCGACGGTTCTACAGAGACTTCAAGAGTCTAGTGAAACCTAATCTCAGGAGGGGCTTCCCGCTTAGATGCTTTCAGCGGTTATCCCGTCCGTACATAGCTACCCGGCTGTGCCACTGGCGTGACAACCGGAACACCAGAGGTACGTCCACTCCGGTCCTCTCGTACTAGGAGCAGCTTCCTTCAAGTTTCAAACGCCTATGGCAGATAGGGACCGAACTGTCTCACGACGTTCTGAACCCAGCTCGCGTACCACTTTAAATGGCGAACAGCCATACCCTTGGGACCTGCTACAGCCCCAGGATGTGATGAGCCGACATCGAGGTGCCAAACTCCTCCGTCGATGTGGACTCTTGGGAGGAATCAGCCTGTTATCCCCGGCGTACCTTTTATCCGTTGAGCGATGGCCCTTCCATACAGAACCACCGGATCAC
>JAWWBS010000038.1 GCA_033720895.1 Gammaproteobacteria bacterium | reverse complement strand
TGCCGGCCGAATCGGTCAGCACGACGCTGACCACCGTGTCGCCGCGCTCGTCCTGCTGCATGCGCTGGCGATCTGCCACATCGACCGATGCCGTGGCCTCGAGGTCGCCTTCCAGCAGCGAGACATAGCGGATGTTCATCCGCTTCAACAGCGGCAGCTTGTCATCCGGCAAATGCCAGCCGAATGCCAGCCCGGAAGCGGATTCGGCCAGCAAGGCGGCAGCCGCGGCATGAATGGTCTGGATATGGTTGTGAACCCGGTGATGACTGCGGATCCGCATCCGGCAATGCCGACCATCCACCTCCATCAATTCCACCCGGCTGGTGCCGGTATAGGGAATGGCCCGATGGATGGCGAAGTTCAGCAGCCAGGCCTGCAGGAATCGCGGAAAACGCTCCACCTGCGCGACCTTGCGCGCCAGGCGGCTGACTGGCTGGTTGTTGTCGGTCGCTGGCATGGATCGTCTAGCTCCTTGGCAAAGCCGGTAACTAGCAGGATAGCCGAGTCGCGGCGGCTTGGCTGCAAGCGGCAGGCAAGGGCCTGGCAAGCCTGACAATAAATGACCAGTGGTCATTAATAACTGACCAATAGTCACCTATAATGTCGTCATGTCGACTCGTGCCACATCAACAGCGGCCAAGGCGGCCCGACGGGAGCAGATCCTGCAGGCGGCGGCCGAACTCTTCGACCGCCTCGGTTACGAGCAAGCCAGTGCCAGCCTGATTGCCGAGCGGGCGACGCTCGCCAAGGGCAGCCTGTATACCTATTTTCCCAGCCGAGAGGCCATTTTCATCAGCCTGTACGAGCGGGCACTGGACGACTGGCTGGTGGAGATGGAGCGCCGTGTCATCGACAGCGCCCAGCAGCTCGACGATCCCTTGCTGCAGTTGGTGGGCGAGCTGGTCGACTCGCTGGCCAGGGCGCCCCGCCTGGGGCCGCTCGCCAGCCTGCTGCGGCCCGTGCTGGAACGCGGCCTGGACCGCCCGGCATTGCTGGCTGCACGGCAGCGACAGGAGGCGCGGCTCAGGCAGGCGGCGCTGGTGTTGTCGGACCGGCGACGTGTTGCCGACAGCGAGGCCGCGCAGCAGGCATTGAGCCGCTTCCTGGGCTTGCTGGTCTCGGCGCGCCATGTCGTCGCCGGCAGCAGCGAATCGCTGCCGGACGAGCAGGCGGTCCTGGAAGAGCTGGAAAACACGGCCTACCGCTTGTTCAGCGTTTCCCAAGGCTAGCGCTCCGGGTGCCATTCGCGGCCGTGCGCTCGGGAAATTACCTCCCGGGTATGGCGCTGGGCCATCTGCCTCTGGTATAAGCGATGGAGTTTTTTTGTTCATTTCAACGCAGTCGCTGACCGGGAAGGCCTTGCTTCAACGAGGGCAGGGCATGGGGATTCTCGGGCTGGTCGGGGGACCACCGTTTTGCCATCGCAAGCACATACACAGGCAGGCATGCAGGCACAGGGCCTGCTGCGCTCGGTCGTGACCGCCACGCTGGTTGCGCTGGCGCTGGTCGCGTTGCTGTACGCGCTGCTGGATGCCTTCCTGTTCGACGAGTCGATCAGCAATGCCTGGCGTTTCGGCACGCTGGCTGCCCTGCTGTTGATGGTCGGCGTGGTGTTGCGCATTCACTTCGGCCGGAAGCTCGCTCGGCTGCAGCGTGCTGCGGCCCTGCCCTTGCCGGTCTCCGTGGCCCTGAAGAAACTGCAGGATCACTCTGGCCTGGAGCTGGAAGATGCCGGCAACCCTGTCAGCCTGGTCGATGGCGTTGTCGCCCAGCTCAAGCGCCTGCAGCGGGAACAGCTGTCGCTGGACGAGATGAAGGAACGACTGCTGGTGGCGGAGCGCGAGTCCATGGACCAGCGCAAGCGCCTCAGCAAGGAAGTTGCCAAGCGCCGTCGTGCCCAGGCCGAGATGTTGAAGCTGTCGTCGGCGCTGACCCATGCGGCCGACGCCGTGATGGTCACCAACAAGAAAGGCCATATCGAATACGTCAATCCGGCCTTCGAGGCGATCACTGGCTACCGTCGCGAGGAAATCATTGGCAAGACACCGGACCTGTTGCGCTCCGAGGAGCATGACGAGGCGCTGTTCAAGGAAATGTGGGAAACCATCAACCGCGGCGAAATGTTCCGCTGCGAGCTGATCAACAAGCGCAAGGATGGCAGCACTTTCCACGAAGAAAAGACCATCACCCCGCTGAAGGATGCGCACGGCAACATTACCCATTTCATTGCCACCGGCGTCGACATTTCCGAGCGGATTCGTGCCCAGGAGAAGCTCGAGTACATCGCTCACCATGACTCGGTGACAGGCTTGCCCAATCGCGTGCTGCTGCTGGATCGGGTGCAGCAGGCCCTGGTGAGGGCGGCGCGCGAAAACGAACAGGTTGCCGTGCTGTTCCTCGACCTCGATGGCTTCAAGGCCATCAATGACACCGTCGGCCATCACTTCGGCGACCGTTTCCTTGGCGAGGTGGCTGCGCGCCTGCAGTCGAAGATTCGCGAACAGGACACGGTTGCGCGTCTTGGCGGCGACGAGTTTGCCATCGTGCTGGAAGGCGTGGCCAGCATGACCGATGTATCCAACGTGGCGCGCAAGATCACCAGCTCGCTGGCAAAGCCCTTCCTGCTGGACGGCCGCGAGATGTACGTTACCGGCTCCATTGGCGTGTCGCGCTTCCCGGCCGATGGCGAGGACGTGAACACCTTGTTGCGCAAGGCCGACTCGGCAATGTACCGCGCCAAGCAAGTCGGCAAGAACACCTACCGTTTCTATTCCGAAGTCGAGGGCGAGGAAGACACGGCCCGCGTCGAACTCGAGCAGGAATTGCGCCGGGCAGTCGAACGCCAGGAGTTCGTGGTCTACTACCAGCCGCAAGTCTCCATCGATACCTCCGAGGTCGTTGGCGTCGAGGCCCTGTTGCGCTGGGAGCACCCCGAGCATGGCATTGTCGAACCGAACCGCTTCATCCCGCTGCTGGAGGAAACCGGCCTGATCATCGATGTCGGTGACTGGGTGATACGCGAGGTCTGCCGCCATGCCAAGGGCTGGAAGACCATGGGCCTGCCGGAAGTGCGCATAGCCGTGAACCTGTCGTCGCGGCAGTTCTCCAAGCGCGACCTGGTGGGCGACATTGCCCGCGCCCTTGACGAGTACGACATCGAGCCGAAGCGCCTGAATATCGAGATCACCGAGGGGACGCTGGCGAGCAAGATCGATTCGACCATTCGTACCCTGGAGAAACTCAACGCCCTGGGCGTGACCATTTCGGTGGACGATTTCGGTGTCGGCTATTCGTCGTTGAACTACCTCAAGCGATTCCCCATCCACAAGCTGAAGATCGACCAGAGTTTCGTGCGCGATGTCATCGACGATGCCAACGATGCGGCCATTGCCAGCGCCATCATCGCCCTGGCCCACGCCCTGAAACTTGACGTGATCGCCGAGGGTGTCGAGCAGCTCGAACAGCTTTTCTTCCTGTCGCGCCAGGGCTGCCACGAGGTCCAGGGACACCTCATATCGAGGCCGATTTCCAACCGCGATTTCATTCGCTGGATTGGCGAAAACCCCAAGGTTCGGGTCAAGCGCGCCGCCAACATGTGAGCTAACTCATTGTTCCCATTTGATTTTTTTCTCCAGTCTCGTTAACATAGTCCGAGATCGAACTAAAAACCCTGTCAGCGCGGCAGGTCGGCGGATTTCTCCGGAAGTCCCGTCGCAATTCTCCTCCGGATGACCTAGGAGGTGCTCGATATGGATATTCTCCATCCCAACACCATTGATCAGTCCCCTGAAGCCGCCCGCGAAACGCTCGGCAAGCTCGAAAAGAGCATGGGCTTCCTGCCGAACCTGTTCGGCGTGATGTCCCACAACCCGGCGGTGCTGGAGGCCTACGCCACGCTTGATGGCCTGATCGCAAAGTCCGGTCTCGACGCAAAGGAACGCCAGGTCGTGCTGCTCACGGCCAGCCGCCTGAACGAGTGCGGCTACTGCATGGCAGCGCACACCGGCGGTGCCAGGTCGGCCGGCCTCGACAACGACATCATCGATGCGCTGCGAGACGGCAAGGCCATCGACAGCGATGACAAGCTGGAGGCGCTGCGCCAGTTCACGGCCGCCGTGGTCGACCAGCGTGGCTGGGTGTCCGACGACACCATCAAGGCCTTTCTCGATGCCGGCTACGAGCAGCAGCACGTGCTCGCGGTGATCCTGGGTGTAACGATGAAGACCTTGTCGAACTACACCAACCACATCGCCGACACGCCGCTGGACGACGAGCTTGCACCGATGGAATGGAAGCAGGCTGCCTGATCGGCACCATCAGCCACGTTGCTCGTGGCATGAAAAAAGCCCGGCATTGCCGGGCTTTTTTTTGTGGCTGCAAACAGCCGTCAGCCCTGGTCGAGCAATTCCCGCAGGTCGATGACGGCCGCATTGGCACGCGACAGGTAGGAGGCCATCACCAGCGAGTGATTGGCAAACATGCCGAAGCCGGAACCGTTCAGCACGATGGGCGACATCAGTGTCTGCTGGGTGGATTCCAGTTCGCGAATGACCTGGCGCAGGCTGATCTCGGCATTCTTGTCCTTCAGCACATCCTTGAAATCCAGCTCGGCAGCACGCAGCAAATGCGTCAGTGCCCAGGCACTGCCGCGTGCTTCGTAGAACACGTCGTCGATCTGAAGCCACGGCGTCTTGACGTTGAGATCGCCATCGCTGGGTGTGGCAGATGTGGCGCTGGGGTCACCGGCCAGTGCCGTGTTGACTCGACGCTGGCCGACACTTGCCGCCAGCCGTTGCGACAGGTCACCGAGGCGCTTCTCGACGATGGACAACCATTGCCGCAGGTTGTCGGCGCGTGCGTAGAAGGCGGCATCACCCTCGGCCAGGCGCGTGCGGTAGCGTTCCAGCGCCCTGACGCCCTTGCGGTACTCGGCCTCGGTGCGCGGCAGGATCCAGGAATCATGGTTGAAGTGGAAGGCCGGGTCGGCCACCGACAGGTCCGGGTCTTCGATGGACTGCGACTGCGAACGCGAAAAATCGTTGCGGAGCGTGCGGGTGTAGTCGCGGATCTGCACCAGTGCGCCGTATTCGAAGTTCGGGATGTTATCCAGCACGATCGACGGTGGCGTGACGTCGTTCGACAGCCAGCCGCCAGGCTTGTCCAGCAAGGTGCCCATGGTCTTGATGGCCGCATCGGCACTGGCATAGCCCACCGGCGCCTGCCTGCCGTCGATGCTGTCGCTGACCCAGAACACGTCCGGGCTGCGCGACCAGTACCAGCCAAGTGCCAGCATCAGGACCAGCAACAGGACGATGGCTCCCGAGGCCCCGCCAAGCTGGAGCTTGCGCAGCAAGCGTCGGCTGATGCGGCCTTCGCCAGACACGTCATCGGCAAGGTCCCTTGCCAGGTCGTCATTGTCACGCTTGAACCAGCCCATGTCGCTTCCCTCCGTTGATGTGCCAGTACAGTCTACCAGTTGGCCAGGCGACCGGCAGGGCCGCGCGCAGCACCGGCTTGAGCCCGCGTCTCGCCGGGCGCAGAATCACCGGATGAATTCGAAAGGCAACAGCCAGGCTTCACCCCGCGGGCGTGGCACGGGCGCCAGGCCCGCCAGCCGCTATGCGAGCACCACGGTCGAGCGCGATCCGGCACCACCCGTGGACAGCGTCGCGACCGAGCTGCGCATCGAGCGGGCGCGCAGCATTATCAGTCGGAACAATTCGCCGGATGTGCCCTTCGAGCAGTCCATCAACATGTACCGTGGCTGCGAGCATGGCTGCATCTATTGCTACGCCCGGCCGGCCCATGCCTACGTCGATCTTTCCCCGGGGCTGGATTTCGAAACCATCCTGTTCCAGAAGCCGGACAGCGTCCGCTTGCTGCGGGAGGAGCTGGCAAGGCCCGGCTACCGTTGTCGCATCATCAATCTCGGCGCCAATACCGACCCCTACCAACCCGTCGAGAAAACCTGCCGCCTGACGCGCGGCATCCTCGAGGTGTTCGTGGAGACCCGTCATCCGGTCACCATCATTACCAAGGGCAGCCTGATCCGCCGCGACATCGACTTGCTGGCAGATCTCGCCGCCCACGATCTCGCCAGCGTGGCGATCAGCCTCACCACGCTGGACAATGAAGTGAAGCGACGGCTCGAGCCGCGTGCCAGCAGCGGCACCACGCGACTTGCCCTGATGGAAGAGCTGAGCGCCGCCGGCATTCCGGTCACTGCCTTGCTGGCACCTGTCATCCCGGCGATCACCGACCACGAACTCGAGTCGCTGCTGGAGGCTGCCGCCGCCCACGGCGCCACCCGCGCGGCCTACATTTTCCTGCGCCTGCCAGGCGAGGTGGCCGGCCTGTTCAAGGACTGGCTGGAAGCGCACTACCCGGACCGTGCCGAGCACGTCATGTCCCTGGTTCGCCAGTCGCGCCATGGTGCCGACTCATCATCCGAATTTGGTGAACGCATGCGCGGCAGCGGCGTCATTGCCGACCTGCTCGCGCAACGTTTTCGCCTTGCCTGCCGGCGACTCGGGCTGGCGCAGGGCGAAGTTCGCGACCTGGCCACCGACAAGTTCCGTCCACCCTCGCGTGGTGGCCAGCAGGATCTGTTCTGATGAGCGGCTACGAATTCTTCCTGCTGGCGGCCAGTGTCCTGCCCCTGAGCGGCATCACCTTGCCGAGCGGATTCGAGCGCAACGAGCAGCTGTCGGTGGCGGGCCAGACCGTCTACCAGCACATCAACGACAATGGCGAGCGCGACCTGGTGGCGGTGACACCGGCCTTGCGACCCCGGTCACTCGAGCTGTTGCGCAACAATGGCTATGAAACGCACTGCCAGCCGGGCCATGCCGCGCTGGACTTTGCCCTGGTACGACGTCACGCGGGCAGTACCAGCTGGCTGCTGGTGCAGGACCAGCGCGTATTGCACATCGTGGTGGCCGACCGCTCGAACAACCTGGGCCATTTTCGCCAGCAGGTCGCCGCACTGTGTTCACCGCCCGACGCGGGTGACCAGGAGTGAGTGACAGGCCCGGCTGCGTGGTACTGCGGCACCTGCCTTTCGAGGGCCTCGATGCCTGGGAAGCGCCGCTTGCCAATCGCTATGAGTTGCAACACTGCGATGTTGTCGTCGATGCACTCCCCGATCCGGGGCAGGGCGAGCTGGCCGTTGTCCTTGGCGGGCCGGTCGGTGTGAATGATGGCGACCATTACCCCTTTCTCCAGGCCGAGCTCGACTGGCTGGAGCAGCGCCTGGGTGCGGGCCGACCGACGCTCGGCATCTGCCTGGGTGCGCAATTGATCGCGGCGGCGGCGGGCGGTCGCGTCGTGCCCGGTGCCACCCGCGAGATCGGCTGGTCGACCCTGGACCTGCATCCCGATGGCCAGCAAAGCTGCGTTCGACACCTCGACGCGGTACCGGTCTTCCACTGGCACAGCGACAATATCGAATTGCCGTCGACGGCGACCTGCCTGGCGAGTACTGCCAGTTGCCCCGTCCAGGCGTTCAGCATGGGCGAGCGGGTGCTGGGCCTGCAGTTTCATCCCGAAGTTACCGCACGAGCACTGGAATCCTGGTACGTGGGGCATTCCCGGGCGCTGGCTGCGCAATCGGAACCGAAGGCAAGCGACTTGCGGGCAGCCGCCCGGCGGCATGCAGATGAGTTGCGGGAGCCGGCTGCGGTGCTGTTGAACGAGTGGCTGGATTCGCTCGGCGCGTGAGGGCTCAGCGGGGCGGAAACTTCACGACCTGCTCGGCCTTGAGTTTCGGTTTTCGTCCCAGCAGGTAGCGCTTCAGGATCTTGTAGGTGTCCAGGTCGAAGCTGCCCTCGCGACGCCTGGCGAGCGCTTCGGGCAAGCCGTCGGGACCGAACAGTTCCGCCTGCGTACCGGCCGGATCATCGCCCAGCCCGTCGGCCGAAATGCTTTCCAGCCAGCACCAGTTATCCAGCAGGTGCAGCTCCTTGCGCCCGTCTGCGGCCGTTTCGCGGATGCCGATCGCACCGTCGAAGGGCCACCTGGCAAAGCGCCAGCTTTCCAGCGCTTCTTGCAGGCGCAACCAGTGCTGCAGGTCGGTCTCCGCACCCTCGCAAGCGCCCCGGCAACGTTTCAACTGGCGCGCAAAACAGGGTCGGCCGCGTTCGCGGGCGCTGGCTTTTTCCAGTCCCAGCAAGCGCGGGCAGAAGCCATGTTCCGTCGCGAGCGCATGCAGGTCGTTTTCCAGCGCGCGGCGCGAGCGGTAAGGACCGAACAGCAAGCCCTCCATGCTGAAGGCATCGGGTGAGAGGGTGATGATCTCGACCATTGGCCTGGCGGCCGGGTCGTCGTCCATGTGCAGCGCAAACAGCTTGTCATGTCGACGCTGGCGCCGGTTCATGATCGGCAGTTGTTCCTTGATCTCGCGTGACTCCAGCAACAGTGCACCGAGTTCGCCCGCGGTCTCGGTGAAACCGATGTGCCGCACCTGCTGGGCGAGGGTCATTTCCTTGCCACTGGAATGGTCCGAGGAAAAGTGCGACAGCACGCGGGAGCGGATGTTCACGCTCTTGCCGATGTACAGCAACGTTCCCTTGTCATCGTAAAAGCGATACACCCCCGGTGCCTCGGGCAGTCGATTGACCTCGGCCTCGTCCAGTTGCTTCGGGATGGACGTGCGCTTCAGCAGTTGTGCAATGGCGGCATCCACATGTTCCCTCTCGAGTGTCGTACAGCAATGCTCGAGAAAATCCGCCAGCACCCGCGCATCATCCAGTGCCCGGTGGCGCTCGGTCGGCCGTGGCAGGCCATGGGCACGGACCACCGCATCGAGGTTGTGCCGTGACTGCGCGGGGAAGAGCTTGCGCGAGAGTTTCACCGTGCATAGCGGCTGGCGATGAAAGCGCACGCCGCGGCGCTGGAATTCATTGCGCAGGAAGCTGTAATCGAAGCGGGCGTTGTGCGCGACGAACAGGCGATCTCCCAGCAGGTCCTGCACCTCATCGGCAATGTCACCAAAGCTGGGTGCGGACTTCACCATGTCCGGCGAAATGCCGGTCAGCGATTCGATAAAGGGCGGTATGCCGGTCCCGGGGTCGACCAGCGAGGACCATTCCTGCCGACTGCCGTCCGCGTCGACGAGCAGGATGCCAATCTCGATGATCCGGTCGTGCACCGGGTTGGTGCCGGTGGTTTCCAGGTCGACGAAGGCAAGGGGGCGGTCAAGCATGCGGTTTCTTGGGTTCATGGCCGGCCCACATCATAACGGGCCGCCAGCGGGCTAGCGATGCCAGGATCAATAAATATCCGGATTTGATTAGTCCGGAATCGGACTATATAATCCTTGGCCAAATAGACGTCGTCCCGCGCATGTACCTGCGTAAATGGCGACATGGCGCGGCGATCGGCCACGCTCGACCCTTGAACCCTGGTGTGGATCCGGCTGTTTAGTCCGGAAAAGAAATATCATGATACGTAGTAAATTCATGGCGCTCTCCTTCCTGCTGCTTGCGCTGGCGGCGGCCGGCATGGCACCGGCAAGTGCCGCCGAAGCCTCGGCTGCGGCGCGCGGCACCGGCCCGGCCGCATTCCTCGGCCCGTTGCGCTTGCGCGACATGACACCGTTTTCCCTGCAGCGCCTGGACTTCCTGCCCACTGCGGCGTCGGCACGCTACCCGGAAAACTGGGCCTTGGAGGCGAACCTCGAGTTCAGCAATACCTTCATCATGAGCAGGAACGTGGCCGATTACCTGGAAGCCCGGGGGACCCGCGCTGCGCTGACTGGCGAGGATTTTGCCGCGCTGGCCGCGCTGCCTGATGACGCGTTCTACTTCGATGGCACGACCAGCGTGCTGAACCTGACCGTCCACCGGGCGATCAATGATGACTGGACGGTTTACGGCATCCTGCCGCTGCATCACTACACGGGGGGCTTTCTCGATTCCACCATCGAATCCTTCCACGATGCTGCCGGCTTTGATGATTTCGGCCGGCCCCTGGTTGCCCGCGACGCCTTCCAGGCCTTCTTCAAGCTGGGCGAGGCCCAGAGCATGCTCACCGACGTGCCGCGCACCAATGCCCTTGCGGATCCGGTCATTGGTGGCCGTTGGCGTGGCCTGGCGCTTGGCGATTGGGACGTGGTCGTGGAGCTCGCCGCGAAGCTGCCCTGGGGCGCGGACGTGCCGTTCTTCAGTTCGGGCCATGCCGATACCGGGGTGCAGGTTTCCTGGCAGCGCCTGTGGTCTCGGGACGGCCTCTTTTTCAGTGTTTCCGGCGTCTACTTTGGCGGTTCGGACAACTTCGGCAAGGCGGTGAACCGCTTCATTCCTGGTGCCAACGTGGCCTGGGAGCATCGCATTGCCGACAATGGCCTGAGCAGCGTCCTGCAACTGAGCCTGTCGCGAAGCCTGTTCGCCGCGGGCACCGATCCGGAGCTGGCAGCCAACCAGGTCCAGCTGAGTGCCGGCCTGCGCTGGCAGCAGGAGCGGTGGCACTTCACCTTTGCGCTGACCGAGAACGTCATCAATTTCGCCAATACCGCCGACATCGGCTTCCACGCGGGCCTGGGCTGGTCCTTGTAAGCGCCCCGATTTGACACGAGCGCCGCAAAACAGCAAATTAAATGGACCGTCCGGATCAAGACAAATCCGGCCAAGGCCGAATCCAGTGACCATACACAGCAAGCCCTGATCATGAACGTCAAACTCAACACGCAGGACCTCGAGGACAGCAAACCGACCATGGACAAGACCCGGGAAGCCGCTCAAAGCCAGTGCCTCGCCGTCGTTCGCGAAGTCGTGCGCGCGTACCAGGCGTTCTCGGATTTCAGTTCCGGTGACATCAAGCACCGTGGCCTCTCCAATGCCGAGTTCGACGTGATCTGTACCCTGGGCAACCAGCCGGGCATGACCTTCAAGGAAATCGGCGAGAACACGCTGATCACCAAGACCACCCTGACCGGTGTTGTCGACCGTCTCGAGAGCAAGGGTTATGTCGAACGCAAGGCCTGCCCGGACGACCGCCGCTGCGTGCGCGCCATGCTGACCGACAAGGGCGACGAGCTCTTCCGCGACGTGTTCCCGGCCCATGTTGCGCAGCTCGACAAGCGTATCGATGACATGCCGGAAGCCGAGCGGAAGCAGGTAATCGCCTCCCTCGCCAAGCTGCGCCAGTTGCTCGGTAGCTGATTTTCCTGCTGGCTGCTCGCCGGCCCCCTGCCCATGCCGACCTTGCGCCTGATATTCGGTGACCAGCTGAGTCACGATATCAGTGCGCTGGATGACGTCTCCGCCGGCGACGTCGTCGTTCTCGCCGAGACGATTGCGGAAACCACTCATGTAAAGCATCACCAGCAGAAGCTGGTGCTGTTCCTGTCGGCGATGCGCCATTTCGCCAGCGAACTCGAGGATGCCGGCCACCGGGTTCGCTATTTTGCGCTTGACGGAGCGACGGCTGCCGCTTCGCATGATGCCGCCATCGCCACCTGCCTGGAAGAAAACGAATGCGACCGCATTGTCACGACCTGGCCGGGCGACTGGCGGGTGCTGGAGATGGTGCGTCGCTGGGAGCGCGACTTCGACCTGCCGGTCGAGATTCGCGAGGACTCGCGGTTCCTCTGTCAGCGCGCCACCTTCGAAGCGTGGGCGGACGGCCGCAAGGATTTCCTGCTGGAAGATTTCTACCGTTTCATGCGCAAGCGAACCGGCATGCTGATGAACGACCAGGGCAAGCCGGTCAGTGGCCAGTGGAACTACGACAAGGACAATCGCAAGGCGCCGGCCGGCGAGCTCGACCTGCCCGCGCCTTATCGGGCGCGCAACGATGACCTCACGCGCGATGTCATTGCGCTGGTCAAGGACCGTTTCGCCGATCATCCCGGAGACGCGGAAGATTTCGACTGGGCCGTGACGCGCGAGCAGGCGAAGCGCGCGCTCGATCGATTTGTCGACGTCCACCTGCCGCACTTTGGTGATTACCAGGACGCCATGCTGAAGGGTGAAACCTTCATGCATCATTCCATCCTGTCGCCGTATCTCAACATTGGCTTGCTGTCGCCACGCGAAGCCTGCGACGCCGCATTGCAGGCCTTCGAAGCGGGGAAGGCGCCGATCAACGCGGTCGAGGGCTTCATCCGGCAGGTGCTCGGCTGGCGTGAATACATTCATGGCCTGTACTGGCACTGCATGCCGGACTACGCAGAAAAGAACGCACTCGCCGCTCGCGAGGACATGCCCGCGCTGTACTGGACTGCCGACACCGACATGGCCTGCATGCGCGATGCCGTCACCAACCTGAAGCAGCATGCCTATGCGCATCACATCCAGCGGCTGATGGTGCTCGGTCTGTTTGCGCAGCTTTTCGGCATCGATCCACGGCAGTTCAATGCCTGGCACATGAGCATGTACATCGACAGTGTCGACTGGGTGTCCCTGCCGAATGCGCAGGGGATGTCACAGTTTGCCGATGGCGGTATCGTGGGCACCAAGCCTTATTGCGCCAGCGGTGCCTACATCGACCGCATGTCTAATTACTGTGGTCAGTGCCGCTTCAAGCCAAAGCAGGCGTCGGGCGAGAAGGCCTGTCCCTTCACCACCCTGTACTGGGATTTCCTCGCCCGGCACCAGGAGACGCTCGCGAACAATCACCGCATGGGATTCCAGATGAAGAACCTGGCGCGCAAGTCGAAGGACGATATGGACGCGATCCGGCAGCAGGCCGACACACTCAGGAAGGAGCTTGCACGTGACGATTGAAGCATTGGGAGCAGCATGAACTCGCCGGACCGGCAGCAGCGCAGTCTAGCCGAGCAGGTGTACGGTTACCTGGCCGAAGACGAGGATGCCCGCGTCTGTCGCGACATTCCCGAGTCGGCCTGCCATGAACAACCGCGCGCCTTCACTTTCCAGCTGCTGGCACTGAGTCTAACCAAGCTGGGTGATGCGCTGGTCAGCGCGCGGCTGGTGCTGGCCTGGATGCTCGCCAGCCTTGCGGCGCCGGCCTTTTTCATCGGCTTGCTGGTACCGATCCGCGAATCCCTCGCCTTGCTGCCGCAACTGTTCATCGCGCAGGCCATGCGCGAGCGACCCTTGCGCAAGTTCTTCTGGGTCACCGGCAGCGTCGGCCAGGCACTGGCCTTGTCGGGCATGGCCATTGCCGCCTTGTCACTGCGCGGTGCCATGCTGGGCTGGAGCATCATCGGCCTGCTTGTTGTCTTCAGTCTTGCCCGCGGAGTCTGCTCGGTGGCCGCCAAGGACGTCTTGGGCAAGACGGTTTCCAAGTCGCGCCGCGGTCGGCTCAGTGGTTCGGCCGCATCCTTTGCCGGACTCGCCAGCCTGCTCGTTGCTCTCATCATTGTCCTGGTGCCGCGCGAGCAGGGTGATCCCTGGCTGTTCGCGGGCCTGCTCGCGTTCGCCGCCGGCATGTGGTTGCTGGCGGCTGTTGCCTATGCCGCCATTCCCGAGGTTCCGGGTGCGACCGAAGGGGGCGGCAATGCCGTGACCGAGGCGCTTGCCTCGCTCGGCGTATTGCGCCGCGATCCTCACTTCCGGCATTTCGTCATTGCCCGTGCCTTGCTGGTTGCCTCGGCCTTCGCGATTCCCTACCTGGTCGTGCTGTTGCAGCGGCAGGGTGACGGCCAGTTGCTGGACCTGGGTTACCTGCTGCTTGCCAGCGGCCTGTCCGGCATGGTCTCCGGCAATGTGTGGGGGCGCTGGTCGGACGATTCCAGCGAAGGCGTGATGACGGTAGCGGCCATGCTGAGTTCGCTGGTCATTGGAGTGACCTTGTTGATCTCCGCCTTCCTGCCCGCCTTGCTGGATGAAGCGCTGGTCGGCGCCAGCCTGGTCTTCCTGGCCACCCTCGCCCACCATGGCGCGCGTGTCGGTCGCAAGACCTACCTGGTCGACATGGCCAGCAGCGAGAACCGTGCGCAATACACGGCAGTCAGCAACACGGTGATGGGCGTGATCCTCCTGCTCGGCATGTCGCTTGGCGTGATCGACCAGTGGCTGGGCATCGATGCCGTGCTGCTGTTGCTGCTTGGCGTCGGCCTGGCGGCTGCGTGGACCTCGTGGCGGCTGCCGGACGTGTCGGCATGAGCCGCCTGGCCGAGCTGCTTGCCAGCTGGCGACAGGCCGACTGGGCGCCGGCCGGCAAGCTGCGGCTGGGCAGCCTGGCTGCCATTGCCGCCTGGCTGGCCTGGTACTACAGCCAGAGTTTCACCGACTGGCTGCCGATACTCGATTCGGTCAATCTCGCTTTCCATGAATTCGGCCACCTGCTGTTCGGCATCTTCGGCAACACCATGGGCTGGCTGGGCGGCACGCTTGGGCAGTTGCTGATGCCGCTGGTGGTGTTGCTGGTCTTCTGGCGGCAGGGCGATACGTTTTCCGTGGCCATCGCCGGCATGTGGTTTTTCCAGAACGGCCTGAACATTGCGCGATACCTCGGTGATGCGCAGAGCCAGATCCTGCCATTGGTCGGCGGCGGCCAGCATGACTGGACCTATCTGCTCACGCGCTGGGGCGTATTGCAGCAGGACACTGTCATCGCGAGCTACATCACGGTATTTTCATGGCTGGGCCTGTGGGGCATGGTGGCCTGGTACGGTTATCGATACCTGCAGGACAACTGACAAGAACAAAGGGGTTGGAAATGGGCAAGTTCGGGCGCACCTGGGCAATGATGAAGTCGTCGGCAACCGTGCTGCGGCAGGACAAGGAGTTGATGGTCTTTCCTGTCCTCTCCGGCATCTTCACCATGCTGTTGCTGGCAAGCTTCATCGCGCCGCTGGTCGGCAGCGACTTCTTCGCAAGGCTTGAAGACAATCCCGAAAACGAAAACTGGGTCTACCTCGGACTGTTCCTGTTCTATGTCCTGAGTTATTTCATCGTGATCTTTTTCAACGCGGCGATTGTTGCCTGCGCGATGATTCGCATGGATGGCGGTGACCCGACCGTGAAGGATGGATTGAATGCCGCAATGAATCGCATCGGCAAGGTCTTTGCCTGGGCGGTGGTTGCCGGCACCGTCGGCTTCATCCTGCGGATGATCGAGGAACGTTCGCAAATTGCGGGCAAGATCGTGGTCGCCCTCATCGGCCTGGCCTGGACGGTCGCATCCTACCTGGCCGTGCCGGTGCTGGTGGTCGAAGACCGGGGTCCGTTCGACGCGCTGAAGGAATCCGGTCGACTGCTGAAGCAGTCATGGGGCGAGCAGATCATCGGCAACCTCGGTTTTGGCCTGGTGTTCTTCGTGCTCAGCCTGCCCGCAGTCGGGCTGGTGTTCGGCGGCATCTTCCTGGGTAATGGCTATGGCGTGATCGGCGGTATCGTCCTGGCGGCGGTCTACCTGCTGATCCTGGGCATCGTGCAATCCGCCCTGCAGGTCATCTACCAGACCGCTGTCTACCGTTATGCTCGCGATGGCCAGGCGCCCAGCGGCTTCGATCGCGAGCTGCTCGCGACTTCCATTCGCCAGCGCTGAAGCAGCGCCAAACCCGTTTCAGGAGCAACTCGGAGTTATCGTGTCACCTGCATTGCTGTTTGTATTGCTGGGCCTGGTGCTGGGCATTGTCGTCCTGCCTCGCGTATTGAGGGAGAAGCGACTGGATGACAGTGCCTTTGGTCGCAGTGACATTCGCGCAGCACTTGCGGGTGGTGTCGCCGAGCTGCCCCCTTTCATGGAATCCCTGCCGACCGACGAGCATGCCGGCCGCTACCTGTTCACGCTGGCCTGTTCACACGCCCTGACAAAGAAGCGGGGCATCGATGCCTGGGCCAGGCGCGAGCCGGAATCTGCCGATGCCCAGCTGGTACTAGGCGCTTGCCAGCTGCGCCGCGCCTGGCTGGCGCGCGGTTATGGTCGGGGTTTCCAGGTGTCGAGACGCAAGGCAGACAACTTCGAAACCGAACTGCAGGCCTGCGACGAATCCCTGCAACGAGCGGCACGCCTGTCACCGGACGATCCGACACCCTGGGCCTACCTGGTGATGGTCGCGACCTGGCGGGGCGAATCCCTGGAGTCGCGCTGGCAATGTTTCGAACAGGCAATCGCCCGCGACCCGGACAACTGGGCAGCACACCTTCACATGACGGTCGCCCTGAGTGAAAAGTGGGGTGGCAGTCATGCTGCCATGTTCGAGTTCGCTCGCGAGCGAGCCGGTGCCGCGCCTGAGGGCAGCGACGTGCACATGGTGCTCGCGAAGGCACACCTCGAGCGCTGGAAATACCACTGGATGTTCGATGGCGACGACGATGCGGCCGTGCTTTACGCGCGGAACCAGGCTGTCCTCGCCGAGACCATTACCGCTTACGAACGATCACTGGCCAGCGATCAGCACGAGGAGAAGGCCACCACTTTCCTGGCCCGAGTCAACGCCGCGGCCTGGTTCTTCGTGCAGAACGATCACCAGCGCCTGGTCGAGCAGCTGGAACATCTTGGCGGCGGGTTGCGTGATCCCCACTGGATCTGGGCGGGACTGGATGGCGCAGTCGCCGATGCCTGGCGCTTTGCCCGCACCGGCGTCGTCGGCCCTCGCTGAATCACTCCTTCAGCTTGTAGCCCGTGCGGAATATCCACCACACCGCCGCCAGGCAGAGCAGCATGAAGAGGAAGGTCATGCCGACACTGATCTCCACGCTGACATCGCCCTGGCCGTAGAACGCCCAGCGAAATCCGCTGATCAGGTAGACCACCGGGTTGAACAGCGTCACTGTCTGCCAGAAGGGTGGCAGCATGTCGAGCGAGTAGAAGCTGCCGCCGAGAAAGGTCAGCGGCGTGACGACCATCAGCGGGATGATCTGCAGCTTCTCGAAACTGTCCGCCCAGATGCCGATCACGAAACCGAACAGGCTGAAGGTGACGCAGGTCAGCACCAGGAAGCCGAAGGTCCAGAACGGATGGGCAATGTCGTAATCCACGAAGAAGCGTGCCGTGACGAGTATCAGGGTGCCGAGGATCAGCGACTTGCTTGCCGCGGCGCCGGCATAGGCGACGACGATTTCGAAGGCCGATACCGGTGCCGACAGCACTTCGTAGATCGTGCCGGTGTATTTCGGAAAGTAGATGCCGAAACTGGCATTCGATATCGATTCGTTCAGCAACGACAGCATCAGCAGGCCCGGAATGATGAACGCGCCATAGCTGATGCCGTCGATCTCGACCATGCGCGAGCCGATCGCCGAGCCGAACACGATGAAATACAGCGATGTCGACAGCACCGGCGAGAAAATGCTCTCCATCAGGGTGCGGCGCGTGCGATCCATTTCGAACTTGTAGATGGCGATGATGGCATGCACGTTCATTGCGGCTTCCTCACCAGGTTCACGAAGATGTCTTCCAGCGACGACTGGCTGGTATGCAGGTCGTTGTACTCGATGCCGAGCTGGTCGAGCTTGCGCAGGAGATCGATGATGCCCGTTTCGTCGCGAGCACTGTCGAAGGTGAACACCAGCGCGTGGCCATCGTCGGCAAGCTCCACCGGCAGGTCGGCCAGTGCAGGTGGTACCGCGGCAATCGCTTCCTGCAGGCTGAGCGTCAGCTGCTTCTTGCCCAGCTGGCTCATCAAGGCATTCTTTTCTTCCACGAGGATGATCTCGCCATGGTTGATCACGCCAATGCGATCCGCCATTTCCTCGGCTTCTTCGATGTAGTGCGTTGTCAGGATGATGGTCACACCCTTGTCGCGCAGGCCGCGCACCATGTCCCACATGTCACGGCGGAGCTCGACATCGACCCCGGCTGTCGGTTCGTCCAGGAACAGGATGTCAGGTTCGTGCGACAGCGCCTTGGCGATCATGACGCGGCGTTTCATGCCGCCGGACAGGTTCATGATCTTCTCGCCGCGCTTGTCCCACAGCGACAGGTCCCTGAGGATCTTCTCGACCAGTGCGGGGTTCTTCGGCTTGCCGAACATGCCGCGGCTGAAGCTGACCGTGGCCCAGACGCTTTCGAACAGGTTGGTGGCCAGTTCCTGCGGGACCAGGCCGATGATGGAGCGCGCTGCCCGATAGTCATCAATCACATCGTGGCCATCGGCGGTAATGGTGCCGGCGCTCGGCATGACGATGCCGCATATGGTGCTGATCAAGGTGGTCTTGCCGGCGCCGTTCGGACCCAGCAAGGCAAAGATCTCGCCTCGTCGTATGTCCAGGTTGATGTTCCTGAGGGCCTGGAAGCCGCCGGCGTAGGTTTTCTGCAAATCCGTGACCGAAATGATGGCATCCATAACAGCGGGCTTCCTCAGGTAAGCAAGTCGGTATGGTCGGGCATGATCGCTCCAAATCATGTGTACCTCAAGCCGTGTGCCTGACAGCGTTGCTACATGCGTCTAGAGTAGGGGTGCATGCTGACATCCAGGGGTTTGAAGTGCTTGCCGAGCTGACACTGTTGCTGCTGACCACGGCCCTGCCGGAGCCGAGCGAATTCGAGCCGGGCTATGCACCAGCACCGCTCGCGTTGCGCCTCGAGGCTGGCGTGAATCGCAGTATCGATGGCATCGATTACCTCGGTGATAACGGCTTTGCTGCAGCCGCGTTGCGATTTGCACACAGGGATGGCTGGTACGTTGCCAGCGAATTCCTGGTGGGCGCGGGGGATGGCCGGAGCTACCCGGCAGTGACAACCCGGGCCCTGAGCTCCGCGCTGGGTTTTCGCTGGCCACGTGGTCCCCACACCTTTGCGCTTGAACTGCAGGACTATCGCTGGTCGCAGTCCGGTGACAGCTACGGGCCCGATCGTCGGGCCGATTATCGCGGCCTGGCCGCGAACTACGGCTTCGGCCCATGGCAGGTCGAGATCGGCACGGAGCGCGACCGCCCGCTCTACTACGCGCCACTGGATCGCTTCATTCTCTACGATATCGATCGCCTGGCCATTGCCCGGCATTGGGAACTCACGGCCGACCTGCTGCTGTCGCTGGCAGCAGGGCATGCCGATCCCAGCGGAATTCCTCCCAGTCATGCCTACCTCAGCCTGGTGCTTGCGTCGCGCTGGCAAGGTCTCGACTGGCAGCTTCGAATCTCGCAGGTCGAAGATGCTGCGAGGGAGTTCTATCCCCTGGTCGATCGCACATCTGTCGGCTTCAGTGTCGGTCGCTCGTTTTCCTTGCCATGAAATTTCAGCGGCCATTGAACCTTGGAGCCGCCAGCCGGGATAGACGGGTGGCAAGCTGCGATGGCGCGCTGGCTGCAAGGACGTGATGGCACTGGCATGAAGAGCAAGGCAGAACAAGCTGAACGAATCCTGGTCGAGCGCCTGGTGGCGGAGGATCAGGCTGCCTTGAAGCAGCTCCATGCGATCTACCGACCACGCCTGCATCGCTTCCTGACGACCCTTGGTTGCGCGCCGGCAGACCTGGACGAGGCTGTCAACGAGACACTCCTGGTTGTCTGGAAGAAAGCCCGCCAGTTCACCGGCAAGTCGCGGGTTTCGACCTGGATCTTCGGCATTGCCCGCAACAAGGCCCTGAAGCTCTGCGAACGCCGTCGCCGCCAGGCGGGACGTCTTGCCGAGACGCCGCTGGAAACCCTGGTTGACCCGGCGCTCGATACCGGCACCTTGGCAGAACTCAAGCAATGGATTGCAGTCGGGCTGGCGATGCTGCCGTCAGAGCAGCGCCAGGTACTCGAACTGACGTTCATGGAAGGCTTGTCGGTGCGTGACATCGCGCAGGTGATGGACTGCCCTGAAAGCACGGTCAAGACCAGGATGTTCCATGCGCGCCGAAAGTTGCGCGAGATCCTGCCGGCCACGGCGAGTCCCGATATGCAGTCCGGCTCGACGACCAGCTCTGCGGATGATTCCGGGAGGGAGTGAGATGACAACAGATTTGGCAAACACATGTGAAACGGTCGACATGGATCTTCCCTGGTTCGTCAACGGGAGTCTTGACGATGCCCGTGCAGCCGAGATTCGTCACCACCTCGAAAACTGCGCAAGCTGCCTTGGCGAAGCGGACCGGCTTGCTTCCTTGCGCCAGGCCCTGCATCCCGTCGATCCGGCCCCTCGCGATGATGTCCTGTCGGAGAGCGATGCCTGGGATGCCTTGCAGCAGCGCGTTGCGAACGACAATCGTCACGGTGACCGTCGCTGGATGCTGCAAGCTGCTGCCATGTTCATGGGTGCCGCACTGGTGGTCGGCGTCCTGCTGGGTCCGCAGCTGCTGGAGCCTCGGTTCCGAATGGCAACCAGTGCGTCGCCGACGGCAGTGGCTTCCGTGATCCTGCAAGTCACCTTTGCACCCGATGCCGAACTGGCCGACTTGCGCAACGTGCTGGAGCGTTTTGATGCGGTGGTCATGACGGAATCTGCAATGGGCGAGTCGATCCTGCTGGAGATCCCGCTGGCCGACAGGCAGGAGCCGCAACGCCTTGCCAGCGAACTGCGGCAAATGCCACAGGTGCAGGCTGTCGAGATCCGCGAGGCGGCCGGCGATGACTAGGTCCTCTGTTCTCAACTGGTTGCCGGCCCTGCTCTGCAGCCTGCTGCTATGCGGCCCGGTGCATGCCAGCGACACGCTGGCGGCATCCGATCCCTTGCGCCTGATTGTCACGCAACC
>JAWWBS010000037.1 GCA_033720895.1 Gammaproteobacteria bacterium | reverse complement strand
GCTGTACGTCGCTTACCGCCGACAGGGGCGCCTCGCCGAAGCCGAGGGCGTGCTGCGCGACGGGCTGGCAGTGGCCAGCCGCCCGACCACCTTTGCCAAGCTGATGGCGCGCGACCTGCTCGCCCGGGGTGATCTCCAGCAGGCACTGGCCGTGATGGCCTTGCACGATCCCGCGATCGGCGAGGATCCGGAGTTCCATGCCTTGCGCGGCTCCTTGCTGTTGCAGGCCGCGGATTTCGCCGCGGCCGCGGAGGTGTATGGTTCGCTGGTAGCGTTCGATGCGAGCAATGGTCCATGGCGGGCCGGGCTTGGCATTTCCCAGGAACAGCTGGGTGATCGCGAGGCTGCCGAACAGAACTTCAAGGCAGCACTCGAGGCTGGCGGACTGGCGCCGTCGGTGGAGAACTATGTCAGGCAACGACTTCCCGGCGGCAGCGCCGGCAATGGAGATTGAGCATGGCAACACTACAGCCCGGGAAGCAGAAGATCCGGATCGGCGATTTGCTGGTCCAGCACAAGGTGATTTCCGAACAGCAACTGCAAGAGGCGCTCGCCGAGCAGAAGCGTAGCGGTCGCAAGCTGGGGCGCGTTCTCACGGATCTCGGGTTCGCGACCGAGGACACGATTCTCGAACTGCTTTCCAAGCAACTCGACATTCCGTTCATCGACCTGAAGCATTTCAATTTCCGGCCGGAAATCGTCAAGCGCCTTCCAGAGACCCATGCACGGCGCTATCGGGCACTGGTACTGGAAGACCGTCCTCACAGCTACCTGGTGGGCATGGCGGACCCGACCGACATTCATGCCTTCGACCAGCTCGGCCGGCTGCTGAACAAATCCGTCAGCACCGCCCTGGTTCGCGAGGCCGATCTGCTGCTGGCTGTCGACCTCGTCTATCGACGGACGCAGGAAATCACGACGCTGGCCGAGGAGCTTGGGGAGGAAGTCGGCGAGGGAGACATCGATCTTGCCGAACTGACGTCGGAAGAGGGCCAGGCCGATGCGCCGGTCATCAAGCTGCTTCGCTCGCTGTTCGAGGATGCCGTCCAGGTGAATGCCTCGGACATCCACATCGAACCGGACGACACGAGCTTGCGTATCCGGCAGCGCGTCGATGGCGACCTGCAGGAACAGAAAATCGACAACAAGAAGATCGCCAGTCCGCTGGTGACAAGACTCAAGCTGATTTCAGGGCTCGACATTGCCGAGAAGCGCCTGCCACAGGACGGGCGATTCTCCATTCGCGTCAAGGGCAAGACGCTCGACGTGCGCCTCTCCACCATGCCGACCCAGTATGGCGAAGCCGTGGTCATGCGCCTGCTCGACCAGAGCGCGGGGCTGCTCAACCTCGGCGAGCTCGGCATGCCGCCGGAAATGATGCGGCGTTTCGGCCAGCTGATTCGCAAGCAATCGGGCATGGTGCTGGTCACTGGTCCGACCGGGTCCGGCAAGACCACCACGCTTTACAGCGCGCTCAACCGCATCAACCGCGAAGAAACCAAGATCATCACGGTCGAGGATCCGGTCGAGTACCGCCTGCCGCGTATCAACCAGGTGCAGGTGAACACCAAGATCGGCCTGGATTTTCCGCGGGTGCTGCGAACCGCACTGCGCCAGGACCCGGATGTGATCATGATTGGCGAGATTCGTGATCGGGACACGGCCGAGATTGCCATGCGCGCATCGATCACCGGTCACCTTGTGCTTTCCACGCTGCACACCAACAGCGCCGTATCGACCGTCGCTCGATTGCTGGACATGGGGGCCGAGGGCTACATGGTCGCGACCGCACTGCAGGCCGTCGTGGCACAGCGACTGGTGAAGCGGGTTTGCGACAGCTGTGGCCAGGCGCACGATCCCGATGTACACGAGACCGCCTTCATCGAAAACTTTGCCAGCGCGACCAGTCTTGGCAACGCCAGTTTCAAGGCCGGCAAGGGCTGCGCCTACTGCAGCAACTCGGGCTATCGCGGTCGCATCGGTGTCTACGAGCTGCTGGAAGTGAACAAGGAAATGGCCGATGCCGTGCGGCGTGGTGACAGCGATGCACTGGAGGAATTCCTGGGCCAGGATTTCAAATCGCTGGTCCACCATGCCATGGACTATGCCCTCGAGGGCGTCACGACCATCAACGAGGTAATGCGTCTCGCGGGCGCACTGGAAGAATTCCGCGATCCTGCCATGCTTGACGACGTCCTGCGCCGGGAGCATTGAACATGGCGATGTACGAGTACCGCGGCCGCAATTCGAGAGGTGACCTGGTCACGGGCAGGCAGGAGGCCGACGATCCCGAGACCATTGCCAGCCAGCTTTTCAACACCGGGGTGACGCCGATCGACATCAAGGTCGTCAAAGACATCCGCGTGGAAAGCTTCAGCCTGCGAAAGCTGTTCACAAGCGGCTACCCGAAAGTCGATGAAATGGTGCTCTTCACTCGCCAGATGTATTCACTGACCAAGTCCGGCGTGCCGCTGATCCGGGGGCTGCTTGGCCTTTCCGAAACCACGCGCAACGAACGTCTCTGCAATGCCTTGCTCGACATTGTCGACCATATCGAAGCGGGCCGCAGCCTGTCCTCCGGCATGTCGCGGCACCCGCGGATTTTCGACAGCCTGTACGTGAACATCGTGCGGGTTGGCGAGGAAACCGGCCGCATGCAGGAAGCCTTCGATCGGCTATACCACTACCTCGACCTGGAAAAGGAAACCCGCAAGCAGGTGGTCACTGCGCTGCGCTACCCGGCCATCGTCATCGTCGCCGTCTTTGCGGCGCTGATGTTCGTCACCACGGTCGTCATTCCGACATTCGCCAACATCTTTGCCTCGCAGGACATTGCCCTGCCGCTCGCGACCAAGATCATTCTCGCCCTGTCCGACTTCATGGTGGCGAACTGGCCGTTGGTCATTCTCGGGACGGCCGGTGGCGTGGGCGCCTTCATGGCCTGGAAGCGGACAGAGGAAGGGCGCTACTCCTGGGATCGCCGCAAGCTCGGCCTGCCGCTGGTAGGGGACATCATTCAGCGTTCCACGCTGGCGCGTTTCGCGAGAGCGTTCTCGATGAGCTATCGCTCCGGCGTTCCGCTGATCCAGACCATGAACCTGTGCAGCCGCGCGGTCGACAACAGCTTTCTTTCCGCTCGCATCGAGGACATGCGGGATGGCGTTGAACGTGGCGAAAGTGTCAGCAAGACCGCCGCGACGGCGAACGTGTTCACGCCGCTGGTCCTGCAGATGATTCGTGTCGGCGAGGAAACCGGCGCGCTCGACGACATGCTCGATGAAGTGGCCGAGTTTTACGAACGCGAAGTCGATTACGACATCAGGAATCTCGCCGAACTCATTCAACCGATCATCACGGTGATACTGGGCGTCATGGTGCTGGTGCTGGCACTGGGTGTCTTCATGCCGATGTGGGATCTCGTGAAGCTCGCCCAGTGATGTCGCCCAGACGCTTACAAGCCGGCTTCAGCCTGCTCGAGCTGATTGTCGTCGTGGTACTCGTGATCCTGCTGTTCAGCGTAGCCGCCATGCGACTGCTGCCGCTGCGGGGCGAAGCGGAAAAGGTGCACGTGCTGCGCGTCCATGGTTCGGTCCAGGCCGCGCTGGCCTTGCAACTGTCGGAGCGCGTGCTGCGCGGGAAACTCGATGGCATCGATGAACTCGCCAGGGAAAACCCCCTGGCCTGGCTGTCGCACGCCCCGCCCCAGGCTCCCGGCAGCGGCTGCGCAGCGCTGGCCGCCGGGCATTGGGGCTGGTGTGAAGCCAACCGAACGCTCAGATATCAGCTACGCTATCCACAATACTTCGAGAATTTATCGGAATCGGCCAGCGTATTGCGCTTCCGGGTAGCGGTTGACCGCGATAACGGTCAATTAAAGAGGGTGGCATTCGAAGCGCTCGACGGCTTGCCCGTTCTAAGGGAGGACATCATCAATGGACGCAGTGAATGAATGGTTGTACATCGCCAGCCTGACCATCGGCTTCGTGCTGCTCGGCCTGTCCGCCACGGTCGGGGTGGGCCTGCTGGTGGCACCGGATCGGATGCGCGACACCATGCGCGCCAGCAACCAGCGCTACAGCCTTCGCAAGGCGTTGAAACCACTGGAGATCCAGCGTGACGCGGACCGGCTGATCTATCGCCACCACCGCCTCGCCGGCGCCTTGCTGATCATCGCCGCAAGCTTCTTCCTGTACGTCTATCTCACCGACAGCCCGGTGCTGAAGATTGCCGGCTGGCTGCAGGGACAGCTGGGCACCGACGGCTTCAGTGGCACGGTTGCCGGCCTGGGGGGCTTTCTCGCCATCGTCAATTTCCTGGCGCTGCTGCTCGGGGTGACGCTGCTGGTGAGACCCAGTGCGCTGAAACCGCTGGAAGCCGTGGCGAATCGCTGGGTCTCGACCCGGCAGGCCACGCGGCACCTCGATGACGAAATCAACACCATGGACGGCCTGGTGTGGCAGGCGCCGAGATTCGCGGGTGGCCTGATCCTGGTAGGAGCGCTGTATGCCTTGATCAACCTGTTTTCCGTGATCGAAATGACCGCTGGTCGCTAAGATCATGACGAATATGGAGTTTTTCTTGCGATTGCGGTTTATTTGACCAATAATCTACTGAGGCTGGTGGCTGCGGCCAACGCGGCCTACACTTAATTGACACACGAAGAATTTTCCACGAGGGCTGCGGCCGGAAGTGGGAAGGAGTCAAAATGAAGAAGATGAATTCCGGTTTTACCTTGATCGAGCTGGTGGTCGTGATCGTGATCCTCGGCATCCTGGGCATTACTGCCGTACCGCGTTTCGTGGACCTGTCGCAGGAAGCCGAACAGGCTGCCGTTGACGGTCTCGCCGGCGCCCTGAGCTCGGGTTCGGCCATCAACTACGCTGCCTGCAAGGCTGGCGATGCTGCTTGCCAGACCATCGACAACTGCACGGACGCTGGCAGCGTGCTGCAGGCCGGTTCGCTGCCTAACGACAGCAACGGCGCACCGTACACCATCACGGCGTCTGCCGTGGCTGACGACGCTGCCGTATCCTGCACGGTGCAGGACAGCACGGCCACGTACTCGGCTTCGTTCACGGCACTGGGCACCTGATAGTCCACCGCCGATTGAACTGACAGAAGGCGCCTCTCGGGGCGCCTTCTTTCTTTCCGGCCCGCCAGTCCGCCCGCCGGCCTCCTCGCCTCCATCAGCCGCCCGCAATCGGAAGATGGAAGCGTGCAAAACGGCGCCAAGTGGCGGCTCCGCCGATGGGTCGGCGGGCCCGGCTGTGCTAATTTATTGTCATGAAACAACGCGGCTTCACGCTTATCGAGCTCATGGTCATCATCGTCGTGATCGGCGTGCTGGTGATCGGCGCCAGCAGCCGCCTGAATACCGGCGGACTGGCCGTGCGCGGGTACCAGGATGCCCTGGCCGCCGCTGCACGTGATGCCCAGCGCTACGCTCGCAGCAGCGGATGCCCGACCAGCTTCACGATCGCGGCAAACAATTATGCGGTCAGTACCACCGTGCCATGCGGCGGCGGCGCCCAGACCGTCCAGGGCCTGAGCGGGAACCTGGCGGGTTCGGCACCGGCGGGCGTAACGGCAAGCGCCACCAACGTGACCTTCAACGCCTATGGCGGCACCGCGGCCAGTGCAACCGTGACGGTTTCCGACGGCAGCACCTCGCGGTCGTTCGTCATCCAGGCCGGCAGCGGCTACGTGAACACCCCATGAACGCGACACGTCAACAGGGTTACAGCTTCATCGAGCTCATCATGAGCATTGTCGTGCTTGGCATCGTGCTGTCGGGCGCCGTGTTGCTGTTCTCCACGGCCGTTGGCAGCTCGGCCGACCCGTTGCGTCGTCACCAGGCGATCGCGCTTGCCGAATCCTATCTTGATGAAATCCTGTCGCGGCGATTTGTCGATCCGGACGGCACGGACGGCGAAGCATCTCGCGCCAGTTACGACGATGTGGATGACTACGCCAACATCGTGTCGCAAGCGCCAGCCCTGTCGAACGGCAATCCGGTTGCCAGCCTGTCGGATTACCTCGTGACGGTAAGCGTCACCAATGAAGCACTCGGTGGCATTGCCGCAGGAAATGTCTACCGGGTGGATGTGACGGTCGCCTACGACAACACGTCCATCACCCTGTCGGGCTACAGGACGAATTACTGATGGGCAGGTTCATGCCAACCCGCGGCTTCACCCTGCTGGAACTGCTGATCGCCATTGTGGTCATCGGCATCCTGGCGGTCGTGGTCGGGCCACTGCTGTATGCACCGGTCAAATCCTATTTCGACACCAGTGATCGCGCCGAGCTCGTGTATTCCACCGATGCGGCCATGCGACGGCTGGCCAGGGACGCTCGCAATTCCCTGCCCTACAGCGTGCGCCTGATCAACGGCGGGACGGCAGTGGAGATGATCGAAGTTCTCGATGTCGGCCGCTATCGCGAGAATGGCGGTGGTGCGGCACGCAAGCTGGCATTCAACGGCAATGACACCTCTTTCAACCTGGTGGGATCATTCGAGCGGCTGGGCGCGTTCTCCTCCACCACCGAACGATTGGTGGTCTTCAACCTGGGTTCGCCGGGTTTCGATGTGTATGCCGGCGACTCGGTGGTCAGCAACAGCGCATTTACCGTTGCCAGCGAAACCTATTCCGTGGCCGGCAGTACCTACACCGAACACCAGGTCACGACAGCCGGCACGTTTCCGTTCCTGCTGTCCACGCCATCACACCGGATATTCGTGATTGGTGATTACATTGCGTATGGCTGCTCGGGCACCGGCCTGTATCGCTTGCAGGGCTATGCAACGCCAGAACCGGCAAGCGCGACGATTGCCGGCGGCAGCCTGGAGACCGACGACGTGACAGCCTGCAGTTTCAATTACGATCCGGGCAGCTCGCTGCGCCCGGGCGTCCTTACCATGATCCTGACGGTCACGCGGGGTGGCGAAAGCGTCACCTTGCAGCATCAGGTTCACATCCCGAATGCGGTCTGAATCATGATGAACCGAGCGCGCCGGCAACGAGGCTTTTCGATCATCGCAGTGATCTTCATCATCCTGCTGCTGGCGGTGCTGGGCGGGTTCCTGGTGGTCGTCTCTTCCAGCGCCCAGCAGACCGGCGTGGCCGCACTGGCAACAAGCCGCGCCTACCATGCTGCCCGTGCCGGCCTCGAGTGGGGGATCCACCAGGCCGTGGTCAATGGCGGCGTGGGTGTCGCGCCCGACCCCTGCAACGGCGGCTTTACGCTGGCGGCGGGCGGTTTCGACAACGAATCCGTGACCGTGACCTGCACGAGCAGCGTGCACCGCGATGGCAATCCGCCAACGGATGTGCGTGTCTATGTCATCACGGCTATCGCGACCACGGGTACCGAGGGTTCGCTGAACTACGCACGGCGCGAACTGCAAGCCGTGGTCAGCCCGAGCGGGCCCTTGTAGTCACCAGTCGGCTGGGAACAGCCGATCACCGAGGGAGGTGGAAGCATGTTGAAATCCGAAATGCGCGCTGGCCTGCTGCTGGCATTGCTTGCTTCCTTTTCCGTGCATGCGGGCCAGCCTGGCAGTGGCGGTGGCGTGCCGACACCGATGTCATGCTCGCCCGATGTCGACCTGGCGAACGTCAACGAGATCAAATCGAAAGGCGGCTCGGTGCAGCCGACAGTCGACTATGTCGAGTTCAAGGTCCTGCAGGACGGCACTGATACCACCGGCTGGCAGATGTGCGTTTCTGACGACGGCGTATCGATCGAATGCTTCAACGTGGGTGATGGGGATGGCTCCTGGAAGTCGCTGACCCAGACCGTCGGCGAGCCGGACGATATCAACCTCTATGACGCCAACACCTGGATCTATTACAACTTCAACAAGGTGAAGGCCGAGGAAGGCGAGGCCATCCTGCTCGACGAGAACGGCGATGTGATCGACTACATTCGCTGGTCCAACCAGTCGGGAATCTGCACAGCAACGGATTTCTACTGGGACGTGCCGAGCGGTTGTGGAACCTGTTTCGACGAGCGGGACCCGAACGAAAAGGATTTTGCCCGCACCAGCCCGGACGGCACCGGCAACTGGGGGAACAACGGCGACGCACCGTCGGAGGGCCAACCGAACACCGATCCCAGTGCGCCGCAAGCCGACCACTTTGCGATCATTCATGACGGCAGCGCCGTCAATTGCCAGCCGGAAGCCATCACCATCGTCGCGCACAATGCCGACCACACGGTGCTCGATACCTACGTGTCGACGATCAACCTGTCGACCTCCAGCAACAATGGTGACTGGTCCACCAACGGCACTCAGAACGGTACGCTGACCAACACCGGCAATGGCAGTGGCAGCTACGCGTTTGCCGCGGACGACCTCGGTTCCGTCACCTTGCTGCTGGCCGACACGTTCGTGGAAACCATCACCATCACGGCAAGCGACGGTGTTGCCAGTCCCGACCCGGCAGAGAATCCCTTGCTGGCCTATGCGCGCAGCGGTTTCGGCTTCCGTTCGAATGGCGTCATCGGCCAGATTCCGAACCAGATTGCCGGCAAGGCCTCGAACGAGGGCTATGGCGCGACCGTGATGGAAGTGGAAGCCATCAACACCAATACCAACACCGGCGCCTGCGAAGCCCTGTTCGTCGGTCCCGAGAATATCGATTTCGCGCTGGAATGCGATGATCCGACCAGTTGCGGCGGCGTGCAGGCAACCATCAACGGCACGTCCATTCCCAGTGTCGACGACGGGCAGGCGCTGAGCTACCAGGCCGTGCCGCTCGACTTCGGCGATAACACCGACTCCACTGCCGAGTATGTATTCGAATACCCGGATGCCGGGCTGCTGACCCTGCACGTGCACTACAACCCCACGAGCCCGTCGGGCGAAGTGCTGACAGGCGCATCGACTTTCATCGTTCGCCCGTTCGGCTTCGAAACCGGCATCGCCACGGCTGGCGGCACGGCCAACCCGGCCGCAACCGGCAATGCGGGCAGCATCTTTGCAGCGGCAGGCGACGAGTTGCGGGCAACGATACGCGCCGTGGCCTGGCAAGCTGCCGACGATACCGATGTCGACGGCATTCCCGATGCGTACAGCGATGGTGATCCGACAACGTCGACAGCCGACCTGTCGGACAACGCATCGACGGTCAATTTCGGCCAGGAGACTGTCCCGGCAGTGGTGCGCCTGTCTGCCAGCCTGTGGCAGCCCGCGGTCGATCCGGGCATCGGCGAGCCCGGCCTGGCCGGCACGACGACGGTCAGCGGCTTCAGTTCAGGCAGTACTTCAAGGGATGCCATTTTCATCGACGATGTCGGCATCTACGAAGTGCTGGCCAATGTCGACGGCAACAGTTACCTGGGCGGCGAGGATGTCTGGGGTGCCACCGGCCCGGCAGGACGCTTCGTGCCGGGCTATTTCCAGGTCACCGTTCCGACCCATGGTTGCGATGCCAGTAGCGGGACCACCTATTCCGGCCAGGAGATCGGCGGAACGCAGGTCACGGCGTATGCCAACCGCGGCGTCGGCCTGGTGACGGATTACTACGATGGCGGCCAGTCGCCGGTGTTTGCCAAGACCACCAGTCTTGTGGAAACCACCGGCGCGGCGGGCAGCCTGTCACCGAGCAGCCTGGTTCCTGCGGACTTCACCCGGGGCATCGCCTTGCTGGAATCGAGCGAGATAAATCCGGCCGACACCGGTGTGAGTTTCACCTTTACCTCCAGCACCACCCTGCCCGCCAGCATCCTGCTGCGCGCGACCGATACCGATGGTGTCACTTCGGCGGGACAGCTTGAGGAAGGCACCGAGGTGCGAAGTGGTCGCTTCTACATTGCCGATACGGCCACGGCAACGACGACCGATGCGCAGATGCGCCTGCGAGTGCAGCACTACCAGGATATCGGCGGGGCGAACGGCTGGGATACCAATCCGGACCACAGCTGTTACACGCCCGTGGTCGGCGACTTCAGCCTGGGCAATTACACCAGCAACCTGGCTGCTGGCGAGACCAGCATCACGGGCATCAGCTTTGCCGCCGGCGCGGGCAGCCTGACCCTCAGCGCACCGGGAACCGGGAACGACGGCAGCGTGGACGTCACTGGTTCGGTGCCATCCTGGCTGGAGTTCGACTGGAACGGCACGGGCCTGGAGCTGCCGGTCGGAACGGCTACCTTCTTCGGCATCTACACCACCGAGGATGGCTTCATCGACCGGACCGAGATCGTTCGATAGCGGCTCGCAGGCGCTACGGCTAGCTGTCGATCCCGTATTCCTGCATCTTGCGGGTCAGTGTGTTCCTGCCCCACCCCAGCCGGCGGGCAGCCTGCTGCTTGTGGCCCTGGCTTTCCGCCAGGGCACGCCGAATCAGCAATTGCTCGATTTCCTGTATGGCCAGGCCGGCGACGCCCCCCGATTCCTTTTCGAAGATTTCGTCGAGCCAGCTGGCGAGCGCGCTGTCTGTGTCGCTGCTCGGCGAGCTGCCGAGGGTGTTTTCAAGCACGTCTTCCCGGCTGATCAGCTGGGTCGGGGCAAGCGCGGTCATGCGTCGACAGAAGTTCCGCAACTCGCGGACATTGCCGGGCCACGGCCGTTGCTGCAGCAGTGCCAGGGCGCCCTTGTCGAACTGCTTGGCATCGGTCTGCATCTCCTCGGCCGCTTCGAGGAGGAAATGGGCAGCGAGGGCCGGAATGTCGCTCGTGCGCTCGCGCAAGGGTGGCGCGGACAGCTGTACCACATTGAGTCGATGATATAGGTCTTCCCGGAAACGACCGGCTTTTGCCAGCGCATCGAGATCCTGGTGGGTTGCTGCTATGACCCGCACATCGCTGCGAATGGGTCGATGTCCGCCCACCCGGAAGAATTCGCGCTCCGACAATACCCGCAACAGGCGCGTCTGCATGCCCAGTGGCATGTCGCCGATTTCATCGAGAAACAGCGTTCCCCCTTCGGCCTGTTCGAAACGACCGAGGCGCTGTGCATGGGCGCCGGTAAAGGCGCCACGCTCGTGACCGAACAGCTCGGACTCCAGCAATTCGTCGGGGATGGCCGCCGTGTTGATGGCCACATACGGCTTGGCGCTGCGCGGACTGTTCTCGTGCAGGGTACGCGCGATGAGTTCCTTGCCAGTTCCCGATTCGCCAGTGATCAGCACGGGCATTGCCGCCCGGGACAGGCGGCCGATGATGCGGTAAAGGGACTGCATTTTCGGCGCATCGCCAATGAGAAGGGTATCGGCAGGCTTGCCGCGTTCGGGCAAAGCGGGGCTTGCGGCACTGTCCGCCAGCAGGCGCTTGCTGATCTCGACGAGCTCCGCGACATCGAAAGGCTTGGGCAACATTTCCAGGGCGCCGGACTGGTAGGCGCGCAGGGTGGCGTCCAGGTCTCCGTGCGCGGTAATGACGATGACCGGCAGACCGGAAACCTGCGCGGGCAACCGTTGCATGAGTTCATGTCCACTGATGCCAGGCATGCGCAGATCGGTGATCAACAGGTCGGGAGAATCGTCCGGGGACAGTGAGTCAAGCAGGCGTTCGCCGCTTGCGAAGGTCCGGGTCTTCAGGCCGGCGCGATCGAGGGCGCGCTCGACGACCCAGCGAATGGATTCATCATCGTCCACGATCCATACGGTCTTGTCGGTCATGATTCGGCTTCCTGGTGGCTGACGGGCAACAGCACGATGAACGAGGTCTGGTTGTCACGGCGCTCCCATTCGATCAATCCGTCATGGCGCTGCACGATGTCCTGGGCAATGGCCAGTCCCATCCCGTGCCCGGCAGGTCGACTGGTTATCATGGGCATGAACAGGGAGTCGGCAATTTCGCTGGCAATTCCCGGGCCGTTGTCGCGGACTTCTATGCGCAGGGCCTGGCGATAGTGTCGATCTCGCAAGGTCAGGCGACGTTCGATGCGGGTGACGATCGTGACCCTGGGTTGCTCGATGTCGTTTTCCAGCAAGGCATGGCGTGCATTGGTGAGCAGGTTCAGGAAGACCTGTGTCATCTGCTCGGTGTCGATTCGCACATCGGGCAGGGATGGATCGTAATCCTTCACCAGCTGCAGGTTCCCGCCGCTATCAAGCTGCACCAGGGCGATGACCTGCTCGAGGACTTCATGGATATTGGCCGGATGGCGCTGCGGCTCTCCGGGGGGTCCCATCAAGCGATCGACCAGTCGGGTCAGGCGGTCGGTTTCCCGCAGGATGATGTCGAGGTATTCCTGCTGATCGGCATCATCGAGTTCGGCTGCGAGCAACTGGGCGGCACCTTTCATGCCACCGAGTGGATTCTTGATCTCGTGTGCCAGTCCGCGGGCAAATAGCTGGCGGGACTGGTTGAGTTGCAGCAGCCGGTTCTCATCTTCGATGCGGCGAAAGCGTGCCAGCGGCAGGATTTCCAGCTGGGTGCCACCGGCATCCTGGGGCGTGATTTCACACATGACGGTTTCCGGCTGGCCGGGCGGAAGGCCCAGCAGCAAGCGATGCTCGCGCAGCGATACCGCTTCCTGGTCGGAGCGGCAACGATCCAGCGCAGCGCTCACGGTGGCATCGGCTGGAAACAGCTCCGCGACACTGCGACCCCTGGCCTGGCGACGCGACTGGCCGCAGAGTGCGGCGGCCGCCGTATTCATGGCAATCAGGCGATCACTGGCGTCGAAACGCAGCACCGCCACCACGAGGGTGTCGACGCTCAGGCTGGATTGCGGAGTATCATCGAGGTGCATTGCACTATCTTAGTGCAATGTGGCCGGGCTGGCGACCGTGCTAATTGGCGACGGAGTGCTGCTTGACGTAAAAGGTGCCGGATTCAATGGAGGCGCGAGCCGCACCGTCCGGACCCTGGATGACGGCACGCAAGGTGTAGGCACCGCGCCAAACGTCTGTCAGCGTGGTACCCAGTCCGGTCATGACCTCGACCTGTTCGCCATTGAGGAACAGGACAATGCGATCACCTTCGCGCAGGCCGGGGGTCAGGGACATCTGCACTGGCAAACGCCCACCAAGATTCCAGAACACCTGCTCCGGCTTGGGGCTGATGAAGCTGAAATCGCGATAGCTGGCCTGCTCCTGCTCTGCCGCCGCTTCGGCATCCGCCGGGCCACTGCTGCGAGACTTGCTGTCGCTCTGGCTGTCCCGCTGGCTGGACGGTGGTGGCGAATAGGTGGGCAGCTTGGGGAGGTCGACGCGCTCGGCGCCTTCCACGGGCTGGTCGGAATAATGGACCTTGCCGTCCTCGTCCACCCATTTGTAGGTGCCCGCCAGGGCTGCCGTGGTCAACAACAGGCCGGCCGCCAGCATGGTCGCGACGCGCCACAGCAATCGGTGTGAGGTCAGCTTTCGTAGTGCGATGTTCATGCCTTCCAGTCTAGCCCGTGGTTGGACCCGGGCCAAATGGAAAAGCTGTGGAGAAAAAAGGACCCGGGCGGGTCACCACGATACCCGCCCGGGCCACCACAGGAACGCGTTAGAGGCTGTAGTACATCTCGAACTCCAGCGGGTGCGAGGTCATGCGCAGCTGCTGGATATCCTCGGTCTTGAGGTCGATGTAGGCGTCGATCAGGTCATCGGTGAATACACCACCGGCCTTCAGGAACTCGCGGTCCTCGTCGAGTGCCCGCAGCGCTTCCTCCAGGGAGTACGCCACCTCCGGGATGGCCTTGGATTCCTCGGCCGGCAGGTCATAGAGATCCTTGTCCATGGCGTCGCCCGGGTGGATCTTGTTCTGGATGCCGTCGAGGCCTGCCATCAGCAGTGCCGAGAAGGCAAAGTACGGGTTGGCCATGGAGTCCGGGAAGCGGACCTCGATGCGACGCGCCTTCGGGTTCGAGATGAAGGGCACGCGGATGGAAGCGGAACGGTTGCGAGCCGAGTAGGCCAGTTTGACCGGTGCCTCGAAGCCCGGCACCAGGCGCTTGTAGCTGTTGGTCGACGGGTTGGCAAAGGCATTGATCGCCTTGGCGTGCTTGATCACGCCGCCGATGTAGTACAGCGCGGTCTCGGACAGGCCGCCGTAGCCGTCACCGGTGAACAGGTTCTTGCCATCCTTCGCCAGCGACATGTGCACGTGCATGCCATTGCCGTTGTCACCGACCAGCGGCTTGGGCATGAAGGTCGCGGTCTTGCCGTAGCCGTGGGCCACGTTCTGCACGACGTACTTCAGGATCTGCACTTCGTCGGCCTTGCGGACCAGCTCGTTGAACGCGACACCGATCTCGCACTGGCCGGCAGTAGCGACCTCGTGATGGTGCACCTCGGTCTTCAGGCCCATGTCTTCCAGCGCCAGGCACATGGTGCCGCGGATGTCATGCAGCGAATCGACCGGCGGAACCGGGAAGTAGCCGCCCTTCACGCCGGGACGGTGACCGATGTTGCCGCCTTCGTAGACCTTCTCGGAGTTCCAGCCGGCTTCCGAGGAATCGATCTTGTAAAAGGAGCCCTGCATCTGGGTGCCCCAGCGGACATCATCGAAAATGAAGAACTCGTTCTCCGGGCCGAAGAATGCGGTATCGGCCAGGCCGGTCGACTTCAGGTAGGCCTCGGCACGCTTGGCGCAGGAGCGGGGATCGCGCTCGTAGCCCTGCATGGTGTTCGGTTCGACCACGTCACAGCGAACGTTCATCTGCACTTCTTCGGAAAAGATGTCGAGCACGGCAGTACTCGGATCCGGCATGAGGATCATGTCGGACTCGTTGATGCCCTTCCAGCCCTGGATGGAGGAACCGTCGAACATCTTGCCGTCTTCGAAAAAGGATTCGTCGATGGTGTGGGCCGGCACGGTCACGTGCTGCTCCTTGCCCTTGGTGTCGGTAAAGCGCAGGTCGACGTAGCGAACTTCCTGTTCCTTGAGGGTTTTCATGATCTCTGCTGCTGACATGTTGTCTCTCCGTGGTGTGTTGCGGGTTGGGTGAATCGGGTGGCGGCCTGTGTTTCCGCCACGGTTAGGTAGATGCAATCGGCGTGCCAAGCCGTCAAGCGCGTCACACGCGACCCCGGGATGGGCGCCTGGAAAGGTTTGCACTATATTGGTGCAACTTCTAATCGATCTTGGTGCGGACTGCGTGAAGATAGCCGCCAGACAAGGGAAAAGCTATACTCTCGCGCTTGGCGAATTACGCAATGAAATCAAAAAGCTGCGGTTATCCGACCCGGTCGTCCACGGGGAGGTCGGAGCCCGGCTCACAGGCAGAGAAGTCAACGTGACAGAACAAGCGAACGCCGCGGTCAGCCCCATTCCAGCCACTTTCCAGGACCTGTTGCTACGGCTGCAGGCGTTCTGGGCCGAGCGTGGCTGTGTCTTGCTGCAACCCTACGACATGGAAATGGGTGCCGGCACTTTCCACCCGGCCACATTCCTGCGGGCGATCGGCCCGGAACGCTGGTCGGCCGCCTATGTGCAGCCATCGCGCCGGCCGACCGATGGTCGCTATGGGGATAACCCGAACCGCCTGCAGCATTACTACCAGTTTCAGGTGGTCATCAAACCCTCGCCCCTGGAAATCCAGGAGCTCTATCTCGATTCGCTCAAGGCGATCGGCATCGACCCTTTGGTGCACGACATCCGCTTTGTCGAAGACAACTGGGAGTCGCCAACGCTCGGCGCGTGGGGCCTGGGCTGGGAAGTCTGGCTGAACGGCATGGAGGTCACGCAATTTACCTACTTCCAGCAGGTTGGTGGCCTGGAATGCCGGCCCGTCACGGGCGAGATCACTTACGGCCTGGAACGACTGGCGATGTACCTGCAAGGCGTGGAAAACGTCTACGACCTGGTCTGGGCCGACGGGCCGTTGGGCAAGGTCAGCTACGGGGACGTGTTCCACCAGAACGAGGTGGAGCAATCCACCTACAACTTCGAAGAGGCCGATGTCGACACGCTGTTCAAGTGGTTCGACTGGTGTGAAGGCGAGTGCCAGCGGTTGCTGGACGCGAAACTGCCGCTGCCCGCCTACGAGATGGTTCTCAAGGCTTCGCACAACTTCAACCTGCTGGATGCCCGCAAGGCGATTTCCGTGACCGAGCGCCAGCGCTTCATCCTGCGTGTGCGCAGCATGGCGCGTGGCGTGGCGGAGTCCTATTACGCGGCCCGCGAGGCGCTGGGCTTTCCCATGGCAGAAGCGATGGCCGACAACGCGCAAGGCAACAAGGAATGAACGACATGCAACGCAAGGACTTCCTGGTCGAGATCGGCTGCGAGGAATTGCCACCCAATGCCCTTCGCGGACTCGCCGCGGAATTTGCCCAGCGCGTGCTGGACGGCTTGAAGGATGCGGACCCGGTGCTTTGCAAGGAAGTTCGTGACTACTGGTATTGCTCGCCCCGGCGCATGGCGCTGGTACTGCAGGATGTGCCGGTCGAATCACCCAGCAAGGAGAGCGAAGTGCTGGGCCCGCCGGTCAAGGCGGCTTTCGACCAGGATGGCAATCCGACAAAGGCTGCCGAAGGGTTCGCTGCGAAGAACGGCGTCAGCGTCGACCAGCTGGAACGCCGTGAGACCGACAAGGGCGAAAAGCTGGCGTGCACGGTAACCGTCGTCGGCAAGCAGGCGGCCGATGAACTGCCCGGGATCGTGGAAGAAGCGCTGAAGAAGCTCAACGTGCCCAAGCGCATGCGCTGGGGCGATGGCGCCATCGAATTCGCGCGGCCCATTCACTGGATCGTGATGCTGTTCGGCAAGGAAGTGATTGATACCAGGGTCATGGGCGTGCAGACCGGTCGTGACAGCCGTGGCCATCGCTTCCATCACCCGTCGCCGGTCTCCATTCCGTCGCCGAGCGAATATGCGGCGGCCCTGGAGGCTGCGCACGTCCGGGTCAACGACGCCAGCAACTCCCTCGCCGAGTGGCTGGGCGAGCAGGTCAATGCCGTGGCCAGCGATCATGACGCGACGCCGATCGGTGCTGATGACGGGTCGGAACTGCTTGATGAAGTGGCCGCGCTGAACGAATGGCCGGTACCGGTGGTCGGCAACATTCCGGAACGGTTCATGGACCTGCCGGAGGAAGTGCTCGTCACCACGCTGGAGGTGCACCAGCGGTACTTCCCCCTGCGCGGCGCCGATGGCAGGTTGCTGGCCAAGTTCATCACCTTCGCCAACATCGAATCAAAGGAGCCGGACAAGGTTCGCATCGGCAACGAGCGCGTGGTCGCCCCACGGCTCGAGGATGCGATGTTCTTCTGGAACACCGACCGCAAGCAGAAGCTCGCCGAGCGCCTGCCGAAGCTGGACAGCGTTACCTTCCAGAAGGATCTCGGCTCTTACGGCGACAAGGTCAAGCGGGTGGCTGCCATCGCGGAGGGGATTGCCGACACCATTGACGGTGATACGGCCCTGGCAGAGCGTGCCGCCATGCTGGCCAAGTGTGACCTGGTGACCGACATGGTCTTCGAGTTCACCGAACTGCAGGGCGTGATTGGCTGTTACTACGCCGAGGCGGATGGCGAGGAGCCCGAGGTGTCGCAGGCGGTGTTCGAACAGTACCTGCCGCGCTTCGCGGGCGACCGTCTCCCCGCGTCGAAGACCGGTCAGGCGCTGGCCATTGCCGACAAGCTGGACACCATTGTCGGCATGTTTGCGATCGGCCAGCCGCCGACCGGCAGCAAGGATCCCTTCGCGCTTCGCCGCCAGGCACTCGGACTGTTGCGCATCATCATCGAGCACCAGCTGCCGCTGGACCTGCAGGAACTGGTTGCCGACAGCTACCAGGCCCTGTATCCGGGCCGCGATGGTCTGCAGGATCGTGCCGAGATCATGGAGTTCTTCATGGAACGCCTGCGTGGCTACTGCGCCGACAAGGGCATTCGCGCCGACCTGTTCATGGCGGTGCAGGAAGCCGACGTGAGACAGCCGCATGATTTCATGCAGCGTGCCAGGGCAATTGCAGGATTCATGCAACGCGACGAGGCGGCCGCGCTGGCGGCGGCCAACAAGCGGATCAACAACATCATTCGCAAGACCGCCACCAGCGCCGAGGAATGGCAGCCACTGAGCGGGGATTACGATGCCTCGCTGTTTGTCGAGCCGCAGGAACAGGCGTTGGCGGAGAAATACGAGCACCTCAAGAACCAGGTCATTGCGCGGATCGAAGCACATGAATACAGCGAAGCGCTGGACGAACTGGCAGCGCTGAAAGGCGAGATCGACGCATTCTTCGATGCGGTCATGGTCAATGCCGACGATCCCGGCGTCGCGCGGAATCGACTTGAGCTGCTTGCTGCGTTCTCGGGACTGTTCGATCGCATTGCCGATTTCTCCCAGATCCAGGTGGACTGAGACGCATGGGCAAGTTGCTGATCCTTGATCGAGACGGCGTGATCAATTTCGATTCACCGGACTACATCAAGTCGCCGGCCGAGTGGCGGCCGCTGCCCGGCAGCCTGGAAGCGATCGCCAAGGCGAGAGCGGCCGGGTGGACGGTTGCCGTCGCCACCAACCAGTCGGCGGTCGGGCGTGGCATGATCGATGATTCCGATCTCGAGGACATCAACAACGCCATGCTCGAAGCCGTGGAAGAAGCGGGTGGCATGATCGACCTGCTGGTCTGGTGTCCGCACCATCCCGATGATGGATGCGACTGCCGCAAGCCGAAGCCTGGTTTGCTGCATCGGATTGGCACCGAGCTCGAGATGCCCCTGCAAGAGGCCGTGCTGGTCGGGGATTCCTGCCGCGACCTCGAAGCGGCCAGTGCGGCGGGTGTGACGGCCTGGCTGGTGCGCAGTGGCAATGGCGTGAAGTCGGAAAGCCGGTGTGGCAATCTGGCTGCGGCCGTTTTCGACGACCTGGCAACTGCCATCGACCATCTTCTTGAATCATGATCCAGTACCTCAAGTCACTCCTTTACATCGGTTTCATGGTTGGCAGCGTGCTGCTATATGCCATGACGCTGGTGCTGCTGTTCTGGACGTCGTTGAATACGCGGCACGCGATAGCCCGCTCCTGGTGCCATCTGCAGCTGGTCGTGCTGGATCGGTTCCTCGGTCTCGAGTACGTCATCGAGGGGCGCGAGAACATTCCGGAACAGCCCTGCGTCGCTTACTGGAAGCACACCTCTTCGTGGGAGACGTTCCTGACGCTGGATATGTGGGAGCACCAGTGCTGGGTCCTGAAACGCGAGCTGACCTGGATTCCCATCTTCGGCTGGGCGCTGATGCTCATCGAGCCGATCGCCATCAATCGTGCCGGTGGACGGTCAGCCGTCGGGCAGGTGATCGAGCAGGGGAAGACCAAGCTGGCTGATGGTTGCTGGATCAACATCTTCCCCGAGGGGACACGCGTGCTGCCGGGCAGGACCAAGCGCTATGGTCGGTCCGGCGCCTACCTGGCGGTCGAATCGGGTGCACCGATACTCCCTATCGCTCACAACGCCGGCGACCTGTGGCCACGTCACTCCGTGCTGAAGAAGCCCGGCACGATCACCGTGCGGATCGGCAAGCCGATCTATCCGCAGGGCAAGACTGCCGATGAAATGAATGCCGAGGCGCAGTCCTGGATCGAAAGCCAGATGCGTGACATCAGCAAGTTCTACTGATCGTTCCTTGAGTAGCCGGTAACAAAAAGCCCCGCGGTCGCGGGGCTTTTTGCGTCGTGTCGAAACACGCAGGTCAGACGTCGAGGTTGGACACCTCAAGCGCATTCTTTTCGATGAAGGCGCGGCGCGGCTCGACATTGTCGCCCATCAGGGTGGTAAAGACTTCGTCGGCACCAACAGCATCCTCGATGCGCACCTGCATCATGCGGCGGGTTTCCGAATTCATGGTCGTTTCCCACAGCTGGTCGGGGTTCATTTCACCAAGACCCTTGTAGCGCTGGATGCCCTGGCCACGCTTGGCTTCATCCATCAACCACTGGATGGCTTCACGGAAGCTCTGCACGTCCTTGCGCTTGTCGCCGCGAGCGACATAGGCACCTTCAGCCAGCAGGCCGATGATCTTCTCACCGAGTTCGGCAATATGCTGGTACTCGGCCGAGGCAAAGAACTCGCGCTGGATGCGTCGTTCGTAATGCACGCCATGATGGATGCGCAGCACCTGCAACTCGTGGCCATCCATCTCTTCGGCAGATACGACGTTCAGCTTGTACTCGGACGAGGCATCGTTGCTCGCATTCATCCGCGCTTCGAGATCCTTGGCCCACTGGGCGAGACCATCACGGTCATTGAAGGCGGCTTCGGTCATGCTCGGCATGTAGATCAACTTGTGCAGCAGGGTTTCGTCATAGCGACGTGACCAGCGCTTGATCATCGACATGACACGCATGTAATGGCGGGCGAGTTCTTCAAAGGCATCGGCGGCGATGGCTGGCGCATCGGTCGACAGGTGCAGGCCCGCGCCATCGAGCGCCTGGGTAAGCAGGTAGTCGTTCAGCTCGATGTCATCCTTGACGTAAACCTCCTGCTTGCCTTTCTTGACCTTGTAGAGCGGCGGCTGGGCAATGTACACGTGGCCACGCTCGATCAATTCCGGCATCTGGCGATACAGGAAGGTCAGCAACAGGGTGCGGATGTGGCTGCCGTCAACATCGGCGTCAGTCATGATAATGATGCGGTGGTAGCGCAATTTATCCGGATTGAACTCATCCTTGCCGATACCGCAACCGAGAGCCGTGATCAGGGTGCCAACTTCTGCGGACGACAGCATCTTGTCAAAACGTGCCTTTTCGACGTTCAGGATCTTGCCCTTCAAGGGCAGGATGGCCTGGGTACGACGATCGCGGCCCTGCTTTGCCGAGCCACCCGCAGAGTCACCCTCCACCAGGAAAAGT
>JAWWBS010000036.1 GCA_033720895.1 Gammaproteobacteria bacterium | reverse complement strand
GATCAGCAGCCGCGCGTCGGCCTGCTTTTCGCGAACCTGCCGAAAAGCCTCCAGCACCGCTTCGTCTTCGCCAATGCGGGTACTGGCCGCGATCAGCACCGGCGCAGCGCCGAACAGCAACTGGCGCATTGCCCGCCCCTGTTCGATGATTTCTGCCGAAGGCTCGAGATCGAACTTCAGGTTGCCGCTGACCTTGATCCGCGAAGCATGCACGCCAAGCTCGGCGAAGCGATGCGCATCACCCTCGGACTGGGCCGCCACCAGTTGCACGCTTTCGAGGGACTCTCGCAGCAAGGAACCCAGGCGTGCATAACGCCGGGTCGAGCGGGCGGTGACCCGGGCACTGGCGAGCAGGACGGGAATGCGACGTTCGCCGCAGAGGCGAAACAGGCTGGGCCAGATTTCGGTTTCCATCACGATCAGGGCCAGGGGCCGGATGCGATTCAGGAAACGCCGCGCAAAGCGAGGAAAGTCGTAAGGCAGCGGACAGACCTGCACGGTTTCACCGAATGCCGCTCGCGCCCGCTGCATGCCAGCCGCGGTGAAGCTGCTGACCACGATATGGGTTTCCGGGTAGTCGGCCTGCAGGCTGCGCACCAGCGGGATGGCGGCCTGCATCTCTCCGACCGAGGATGCATGCACCCAGATCACCGGACCCGAGGGTGCACGGTCGACATGGCCAAGGCGCTGGAGGGTCGGGTCGGCACTGCGTGTCTGGCGCCACGCCCTTATTGCCGAACTTGCCAGGAAGAACGGAAACAGGATGCCAATGACCAGGTAATAAAGGACTCTCATTTGAGCTGGCGAATGCGCTCGACAATGGATGTGGTCGACAGGCCTTCCTCGAAGCGCAATATTCTCACTTCACCCCCGTTGGCCGTGACTTCCTCATATCCCGCGACATCCTCTGCCCGGTAATCGCCACCCTTGACCAGCAGGTCCGGAAGCACCTCGGCGACGAGGTCACGCGGCGTCTCGCCGCCGAACGGGACGACATAGTCCACCGCATCCAGTGCTGCCAGCACACGCATGCGTTCAGCCAGCGGCACGATCGGCCGACCCTTGCCTTTCAGCGCCGCGACCGATTCGTCGTCATTGACGGCGACAATCAGCTTGTCACCCAGTGCGCGAGCTTCCTGCAGGTAGGCAACGTGGCCGCCGTGCAGGATATCGAAGCAGCCATTGGTCATGACCAGGCGCTCGCCGCGACCCCGTGCCAGGGCCACCGCATCCATCAGGTCGTCCTTTTCCAGCACGCCGCCAACACCACCCAGCAAGTGCTTGGCCGCCATGCGCAGCTCGGTCGGCGTCACCGTTGCCGCACCCAGCTTCCCGACGACAACGCCGGCACCCAGGTTGGCCAGCGTCGCGGCATCTTCCATGCTGCAGCCCGCCGCCAGGCCGGCAGCCAGCAGGGCGATGACCGTATCGCCGGCACCCGTGACATCGAAAACCTCGCGAGCATGGGTCGGCAGGGTAAGCACCTGGTCGTTCGGACCGAACAGGCTCATGCCCTGCTCGGAGCGCGTCACCAGCAGGTATTCAAGATCCAGTTGGTAACGCAGGTAGTGACCCTTTTCGAGCAGCTCGTCTTCGCTGCGACATTCACCGGCAACAGCCTCGAACTCGCCGAGATTCGGCGTGAGGATGGTTGCGCCGCGATAACGCTCGAAATCCGTCCCCTTCGGGTCGACCAGCACCGGCTTGCTGGCTTTCCTGGCCTGGCCAATCAGCTTGCTCACGTCCCGCAAGGCACCCTTGGCGTAATCCGACAGGATGACCACATCGCATTCTTCGACAGCCGCGGCAAACGCTTCCGTCAGCAAGCGTCCGTCCATGACCTCCGCTCGCTCTTCGAAATCGAGGCGCAACAGTTGCTGGTGGCGGGAAATGACGCGCAGCTTGGTGGTGGTGGCAACTGCCGGTTGCATCACCAGCCGGTCGCCCACCCTCGCCGCCTGCATCGCAGCCTTCAAGGACAATCCCGACGCGTCGTCACCGATCAGGCCGAGCACGTCGCCGGCAGCGCCCAGGCTGACGATGTTGCAGGCCACGTTGCCGGCGCCACCGGGCCGTGCATCTTCCTCGTTGACCCTTACGACAGGTACGGGTGCCTCGGGTGATACGCGATGCGTACCACCGTACCAGTAGCGGTCAAGCATCACGTCGCCCGCCACCAGGATGCGCTTGCCGGAAAAGTCAGGAACCTTGATTGTCATTGTTTCTTCCTGAATGCGTGACAGGGAAATGCGCGAATGAACGCCCCTGTCCTTTGATTATCAAGCAGTTGCGCGAATATTAGCACAGCACTTGCGCCAGCCCGAGCCAGCCCCGTGGCCCTGCAGCGAGTTTCCCTGTGCTGCCTGCCTCGTTAGAATGTCGCCTCGTTCCATCGACCTGCCGTGGATCTGATGACCGAACAAACCGAACTGCGCTGGCAACACGTGCTCCTGCCGCAACACTGGCCGATCTGGCTGGTTGTCGGGCTGCTGCGACTCTTCGCCTGGATACCTTATCCCTTGCAGCGCGTTCTCGGCTGGTTGATTGGCTGGCTGTTGTTCATTGCCGCTGGCCGACGACGGCGCGTGACGCAGATGAACATCGACCTTTGCTACCCGGAGCGCAGCAAGGCCGAGCGGCGCAAGCTGGTGCACGGCCATTTCCAGGCGCTGGGCATGTCGGTATTCGAAATTGCCATGTGCTGGTATGGCGCGGACTGGGTGCTGCGTCGACGCGTCAAGGTCGAAGGCCTGCAGTACCTGGATGCCGCGCTTGCCGAGGGCAAGGGCGCCCTGCTGCTGTCGGCTCACTTCACCACGCTGGAAATCGGTGGTCGGCTGCTCGGCCTGTTCCGCAATTTCCACCTGATGTACCGACCGAATCGCACCGAGCTGCTGGAAATCATCATTTCCACCAGCCGCCGCCGGCATTTCGAAAAGGTGATCCCGCGTGACGACGTGCGCAGCATGCTTCGCTCCCTGAAGGAAAACCATCCGGTCTGGTATGCCCCCGACCAGGGTTTCCGCGGCAAGAACTCGGCCGAGGTGCCCTTCTTCGGCGTGCCCGCCCCGACCAACACCGCAACCAGCCGGATAGCGCGTTCCACCGGTTCGCCGGTGCTGCCTTTCATGGTGGAGAGACTGCCCGGCCTCCAGGGCTACAAGCTGACGATCGACCCCCCGCTGGAAGGCTTCCCGGGCGAGGATCCGGCCGAGGACGCCGCTCGCGTGAATGCGATCATCGAGGCCGATGCACGGCGCGTACCTGACCAGTACCTGTGGTGCCACAACCGATTCAAGCGTCCTTACAAACGCTGAGTCGGCAAACGCTGAGCCGGACCAGGTTCAGCCCTGGCCGCTGTAACCCTTCTTCAACATGGCCCAACCGGTGGTCACTCGCGCGGCGGCCGACGGCTCGTCGCGAGTTTCCTTTTCGAGCGATCGCAACAGGCGATCGAGATTGGCCTGCTGCCAGTCGGGCTTGATGTCACGCCGGCGGGCGCGATCGAAATCGATCAGGTGAATGTCCGGCTCGCTGGCAGAGAGATCCAGCAGGATGTTGTTGGCATTGAGATCTGCATGCCAGATGCCGGCCTGGTGGAAACGGGCAATGGTCCTGCCCACGGCCTGCCAGACCGGGTCCGCCAGCTTGCCAGCCAGCACACGGGCGGTCAGAGACTCGCCGGGCAAGGTCGCGGTGATCAGGCTGCCACGGTACGACAACGCACCGCGATCGATTCGGGCCGCGACCACCTCGGGTACCGGCAGGCCCTGGTCGCGCATTTCGAGCAGCAACATGAATTCACACCACGGACGGGTCTTTTCCAGGCCACTGAAGAAATAGCGATCATGAACCAGGTGCCGGACCATCCCGCCTCGCAGGTAATTGCGCAGCACCCAGTCGATGGTCTCTCCCTGCAGGCTGTCCTGTATGCGCCAGGCAGAACCGCGCCCGCCCAGCGGATCGCCCAGGGCATCGCGAGCCATCCAGTAACTGGGCGTGAAGATGTGTTCGTTGACAAGCTCGCGAAATCGGTTTGCCACCAGTACGTGGCGACGACCCGATGTCTCCAGTACGTAATCCATGCAATCTCCAGAAGGCCTGTCTGCGCCTGTTCGCGGTGAAGTCCGAGCGCCTGCGAGGATGCAGTGCAATGGATTCTATAGTATTTTCGCGCCAAGCTCTTGCCGCACACCGGGAGTCAGCATGCGCGAGGCCAGCGGGCCACCGATCGACGGACTGCGCGTCCATTTCGATCTCACCAACCTCTATTACCTGCCGCAGTACCTTCCGGTGATCGAGGTACTGCGCCAGAGAGGCGCGGACTGCACCGTACTGGTGTACCTGTCGATGAGCAAGGATCCGACCGTGCGAGCCGGGCTCGCCGAGCGTGTGGCGAACGACGCCGGCTGCGAGGTGGAAGTCGTCGACGATGTCGACCAGGATCACCGCGCGCCCTGCGACATCTACAATCGCGACAAGCCCGACTGGATCGTGTTCGGCAGCCGCTTCCAGCAATACGAAAACCTGGATCCGTCGATCAGCACGGCGATGCTCTATCACGGCATCGGCGTGAAGAACACGTACTACCATGCCGATCACATGCAGATGGACGTGCGCTTCGTGGAGGGCGAATACCGGCGACGTGCGTTGCTGGATCTCTTTCCAGGTGCCAACCTGCAAGCCGTCGGGTTCGCCAAGCTGGACCCGTTGTTCAATGACGCGCTGACGCTCGAGCCATTCGATGTCGCGGCCCACGGTCTCGATGCAACGCGACCCACCGTGCTGTATGCGCCCACCTTCTATCCGTCGTCCATGGGACGCCTGCCGAACGACTGGCCCGGACAACTGGCCAGCTGCAACCTGATCATCAAGCCACACCAGTTCGCCTACTCGAAGCAGAAATACGGCAGCCAGCTGGAAAAGCTCGCGCACTGGCAGAACTACGACAATGTGCACATCGCCAGCATGACCGATTACTCGATCATGCCCTTCTTTGCGAGCAGCGAGCTGCTGGTGAGCGAAGCCTCGAGTGCCCTGTTCGAATTCGCCGCACTCGACAAGCCCGTCGTCTGGTGCGACTTCCTGCAACTTCGTTGGGGCCACCGCGGCCCGTTTCGCTACCGCCTCAATGCGCGGATGGACAGGACCATCGATGCCTTCCGCAACGTCGGTGCGCACGCCGCACGTCCGGCGCAACTGAACACGCGTATCCTCGAAGAGCTGGCCGATCCCGCGCGACACGCGGCGGCACGCAGCGACTGCACGCGCGAGCTGATTGGCCTTGCCGATGGCAAGGCGAGCGAACGCATCGTCGATTACATGGCAGCCAACACCGGTCGCATCAGCCGTGCGGCACGAGGAGTAGTGGCATGAGCGAGAAGCTGTGCGTCCTGCGTCTGTCCGCCATTGGCGACACATGCCACACCCTGCCGGTGGTCCGTGCCATCCAGGATCACCTGCCCGCAGCGGAACTCAGCTGGGTGATCGGCAGTCTCGAACACCAGCTGCTCGGTGACATCGACGGCATTCGCTTCATCCCCTACAACAAGCGTGGTGGCAAGGCGGCGGTGCAGAGCCTCAAGAGGGATCTTGGCGAGCAGCGCTTCGATGCCCTGCTGCACATGCAGGTTGCCTTGCGCGCCAGCCTGTTGAGCCGGCATGTGAAGGCAGATCGCCGCATCGGTTTCGACCGGGCACGTGCCCGGGACTGGCAATGGCTGTTTACCAACGAGCGCATTGCGGCCGGCGACAGGCAGCATGTCATGGACGGCCTGCTCGGCTTCCTCGAGCCACTCGGCATTCCCCGACCGGCCCGGCCGCGCTGGGACATTCCGCTGCCGGCCACGGCTCGCGAGTTCGCAAGCCGGACGCTGGGCGACAGGCCGGCCCTGGTCATCAGCCCCTGCTCCTCGCAGCGGGCACGCAATTTCCGCAACTGGGCGGTCGAGCGCTACGTCGCGGTCATCGAACACGCAAGGATGCGAGGTCTTGAAGTCATCCTGAGTGGCGGGCCGAGCGAGCTTGAACGCGAATATGGTGAAAGGATCAGCGCGGCGGTCGATTGCAGGAACCTGATCGGCAAGACCTCGCTGAAGGAACTGATGGCCTTGCTGGCCGCCGCCCGCGTGGTGATATCCCCTGATTCCGGCCCGGTGCACATGGCCAACGCGGCAGGCACGCCGGTGGTCGGCCTGTATGCCACCTCCAACCCGGATCGCACCGGCCCCTATCATCACCGCGAACTGGTCGCGAATCGCTATCCCGATGCGCTGGACCAGTACCTGGGCAAGTCCGTCGACCAGGTGCGCTGGGGCCAACGGGTGCGGCATCCCGATGCCATGGACCTGATCAGCGTCGATGATGTGACCGGCAAGCTGGACCTGGCACTGGAGCTCGGCGCATGAGCCGGCGCTTCCTGCTGTTCGGCACCTTGCCCTATGCCTATGAAATCCTGCGCCCCTTGCAGGCCGCTGCTCGCGAGCGGGGCGACGAGGTGGCGTGGTACCTGGAACCGGGGGCCGGGAAATTCCTGCTGCCGGGCGAGCAGCGTCTCGACACGGTGCACGATGTGGTGGCCTGGCAGCCGGACGCCGTGTTCGTCCCGGGCAACTGGGTCCCGGATTTCTTCCCGGGCGTGAAAGTACAGGTCTTCCACGGCTTCGGCATCGAGAAAAAGGGGCATTTCAGGATTCGCGGCTGGTTCGATCTCTACTGCACCCATGGCCCGTTGACCACGCAACCCTTCCAGGCCATGGCTGCTGCCGATGGCAGCTTCGCGGTGCGTGAAACCGGCTGGCCGAAAATGGATGCGCTGTTTGCCAGCCGAGCGGAACCTGGCCTGCAGGAAGTCTTCAGCAACCCGGAAAAGCCGATCATCCTGTACGCGCCGACCTTTTCGAAATCACTGACCAGCGTCCCCGATCTGGCCGGCAGGATTTTCGCCCTGTCGGAGGAAGGTCCCTGGAACTGGCTGGTGAAGTTCCACCCCAAGATGGACCCTGCCTGGGTGGATCGCTTTCGGGCAGCCAGCAACGGCCAGTTGCAGGTTTCCATGGATGCAAACATCGCCAGCCTGCTGCACACGGCAGATGCCATGCTGACCGACACCTCATCCGTGGCGGCCGAATTCCTGCTGCTGGACAAGGCCGTTGCCACTTTCCGCAATGCCAGCCCGGGCCCGCACTACCTCGACTTCAACGAGCCCGGTCAGCTGGAACGCATCGTCCACCGGGCCCTGGCGCCGGATGACGATCACCGGCTTGCCATGCGCAAGTATGCCGACAACATGCATCCGTTCCGTGATACGAAGTCGTCGCAGCGCGTCATCGAAGCGACCTGCAAGTTCATCGACCAGGGCACCGCCGAGCGATTGCAACCGAAGCCACTGAATCTCTGGCGCCGCTTGCGCATGCGGCTGAAAGCCGGATACTTCAGGTTCTAGGCTGCAATTTCTCTTCCAATGGTGTCTCCCATGCGCGTGTTTTTCGATGTCCAGCATCTTTACTACCTGCCGCAGTTCCTGCCGGTGCAGGCAGAGCTGGCACGCCGCGGCGTTGAGACCCTGTTTCTCTTCCACGAAGCGCTGGATGATGCCGAGGCGCTTGCCGCCGTCCTGGCAAGCCAGTCCCTGCCGCATCGGGTCGTCGACAGCAAGCGTTCCGCCATCCGCATCTACCAGCAGGAGCGCCCCGACTGGATCATCTTCGGCAATGGCTGTGACTACCTGGCCAGCCTGCCGGAGGAAACCCGCACTGCGCTCATCTACCACGGTATCGGCGTCAAGGAGTGTTACTACGATGCCGAGCTGATGGAAATGGACATCCGCTTTGTCGAAGGCGAACACCGCTACCGCGAACTCAAGGGTCGCTATCCCGAGGCGCACATGCTGGATGTGGGTTTCGCCAAGCTGGATCCGCTGCTGGGGACCGACTATCCCGGCATGGACCTGGCTCGCGTCGGTCTCGATCCCGGGCGCAAGACGATTCTCTACGCACCGACCTTCTACCCGAGCTCCATCGAATTGCAGCCGGCCGACCTGCCGCAGCAACTGTCGGACTGCAACCTGCTGATCAAGCCGCACCATTTCACGTTTACCAAGCGGCGCTATTCGCACCAGCTGGAAAAGCTGCAAGGCTGGGCGAGCAATGACAACGTGTGGCTGGCGGGTCTCGGGGACGTCTCCCTGCTGCCGATGATGGGAGCGGCCGACCTGCTGCTCAGCGAAGCCTCGTCGGCACTGTTCGAATTTGCAGCGCTGGACAAGCCGATCGTCTGGTGCGATTTCTACTGGCGCCGCTGGTCGCACCGCGGGCCGTTGCGCAAGCGGCTTGATCGCCGCCTGGACCCGACCATCCATCGCTACCGCGACATCGCCCGCCATGCAGCGACACCGGACGAGGTGGTGCCGGCCATTCGGGCCGAACTGGCAGATACGGCAGGATTCGAAGGGAAGCGACGCGACTACACCAATGCCCTCATCGGGCCGACCGATGGCAAGACGGCACGGCGCATCGCCGACGCGCTGGAGAACGCTGCAACATGAGTGCAGGCGCTTTGCCTGCAGCTGGAAAGCGACCTAGTCGAGCAGCTTGTTGACCGCCTGCAGGTCGGAATCGAAATCCACTTCCATGCACAGCAGGTCGGAGACATCGACCGCGCGGAACACGTTGCCCCGCTCCTCGATCAGCTCTTCCATGGCCTTCTCGAAGTAATCGTTGTCACCGACGGAATCCAGCTTGTCGCAGAATGCTTCGACCAGCTCGGCGGGCACGTAGTTGATCCCCAGTGCTTCGCCACGTGCATTCCCGACCTGCTTGGAAATGGCATTGATGTAGCCATCATCGTTCAGGGTGTACTTCACTTCTTCTTCGGCAGTGCGCGCATTGTTGACGGCCACCGCGGGTTCGCCGACTTCCAGCAGCCGCTCGATGATGGCCGGCTCGAACACCACGTCGCCGTTCATCCAGAGGATGTTCTCTCCCCGCGTCTGGCGCAGTGCGCAGAGCAGGCTCTTGGCCGTGTTGGTAGCGTCGTAATTCGGGTTGTAGGCGAAGAGGATGTCAGGCGCAGCCTCCATCACCAGCTCCATCTTGAAACCGACAACGCCGATGACCGGCAGGTCGAAAGAGCGCACGATGCCAAGCTGCCGTGCCAGGATGCTCTGGCCATCGGACAGCGGTGTCAGCGGCTTGGGATGCGGACGCCCGAGGCGCGAACCAAGACCGGCAAGAAGAATGACTGCACGAGTGGACATGAGAACTCCCCGGAATCGATGAATGCTGAGATGAATGGATTGTAACGACTTACGGCCAGCCACCGCCAACCGTCACGCCGGGCCGTTTCCTTCCTCGTCGCGCTGGGCGCGTTCCGCCCAGAGACCGGCATACTTGTTGAAGGTGTACTGGGCATGCAGGCAGGCGAGGATCAGTCCACGCTTGCCATCAAGGAAGCCGGCCCGCGCAAAGTAATTGTAGATGAAGTTGTAAAGGCCACGGCTTATGGCTCCGAGCACGGTGGCCCGCTTGCCATGATCCAGGCGCGCGCCCGTCTGCAACCAGGCATATTCCGAAAACTTTTCGATGGCGTGACCGTAATCGCGCCAGGTCGGGTGCAGCAGCGGGCTGCGCATCAGCGCCACGCGCCCCGTTTCGATGATCACTTTCTCGTGAACCGGCACATCGGTGAACCGACCGAGCTCGCGCTTGAACAGGCGCACGGGCGCCTGCCAGCTGCCACCGTAATCCACCTGCTTGCCGAAGATGATCAGCGGACGTGGAATGCGATAGCCATCGAAATCCGGTGTCGGCTTCGAAAGCACATGGTCGATCTCGTTGCGCAGCTCCGCGGTGGGTTCTTCGTCGGCATCCAGCGACAGCACCCAGTCGGTGGTCGTCAGGTCCAGGGCGCGCTGTTTCTGCTTGCCGAAGCCGGGCCAGTCGGTTTCCTTCACCACATCGGCATAGCGCCTGGCGATCTCGACGGTGCCGTCCGTGCTGCCGGAGTCGAGCACGATGATCTGGTCTGCCCAGCCCTTGACCGCATCCAGCGTGGCGCCGATGCGGTCAGCCTCGTTCTTGGCAATGATGAAAACGCCCAGCGAGTGCTGGCGCGGCACGGAGGTGGCCAGGTAGCTCTGCTCCCGCGCACGCAGCAAGCCATAGATGACGGCCAGGCTGAACACGTAGAAGGTGATCGGCAAGGTGCGATCGAAAATCGACTCGCCGATCGCAAAGAACAGGTAAGCGACAATCAGCGAGGTACCGGCATAGGCAAATGCCGCGATCTGTTCGTCCTCGTGCTGCCATGCCCAGATGAAGTGCTTCATCGGCATTGCGAACAGCAGGAACAAGGCGACCAGTCCCAGCAGTCCACGGGATGCCAGCACGGAGAAATACTCGCTCAGCGGATGACCGTAGCGCAGGTAGAGTTCCGACAGCTCGCCCGCCTCATGCGCTGCTTCGACCTTCTCCTGGAAACTGCCAACGCCACCACCGAACAAGGGATCGTCCAGGAAACCTGACCAGGCGACCTTCCACAGCGACAGGCGCATGCCCACGGGGCTGACATCGCCCTGGTCGAAACTGGCGTGGACCACGTCGGCGTAGAGGTGTCCAAGGCGATCGGCAACGCCGGTCGCGGGGATCGCAATCGCCGCACCAATGAAGGCCGACACCAGGCCGATGATCAACAGCCCGTTGCGGCCCTTCACCTTCCAGAAATAGAACAGCGCCAGGATCAGCAACACGGGGACCGCCATCCACGGGCCTCGGCTGCCCATGACCAGGCTGGCCGTCAGGCCGAGAATGACGGCCAGCAACGGCAGTATTTGCAGCAGGCGGTGCTTGCTGGCGAATACCGGCAAGCCGCCCAGGCTCATGAAGCCCATGGCCAGCGCGATAGCCGACACCGCTACCGGATCGTCAATCGGACCGAACAATGTCCCGCCCGTCCACATCTGCCCCAGCGCCAGGGCACCGGAGCCGAGCGCACCGAGCGCCAGGCCACCCCACCAGACGATTTCCCGTCCGGGGACGCGGCGAACCGCCAGGTAGATCGGCACCAGCAACAGGAAGCGCAAGTAGCGTCCCAGTTTCCTGAAGCCCGCGTAGTTTGCATCGCCAGCCAGCCACGACAGCAAGGCAACCAGGAAGAAGAACACCACCACGAACACCAGCAGTTTTTCGTCGCGGGTCAACCTGACCGGTCGGCCATCCTGCAGGGTGAAAAGGATTCCGAGGACACCGAGCGCCAGCAGGATGCTGCTCGACCCGCGGTCGAACACCATGGAAGCGATCGGAAACAGGCCGATGAACACCAGCACCAGCGTGGCGCGCCAGCCGTCAAGCGCCTGTGAAAATCGTGCTCGCGAATTTTTCGCGGCGAAATTCATGGCTTAACCGTTATCGACGAGTTCGTATTCGGCACTGCAGTAGGGGCAGATTGCCTTGCCCGTCTTCTCGATCGGCAGAAAGACCTTCGGATGGGAATTCCAGAGACTCGAATCCGGCATCGGGCAATGCAACGGCAGATCGGCGCGCGTGACTTCGTAATGGTTCTTGGTGTTCGGGGTGTTGTCGCCCGCAGCTTGCTGATCAGCCACCTTTCGACTCCTTCTGAAACGGCGAAAATTCCGGGGGAGAGTATACCAGCTTGCCTCAGGCTGACGTGAAGATCTGCTCCCAGATGTCTGCCACGGCAGCCCGTTCATCTGCCAGCACGCCGTCAGGCACTACCGAGCTGCGGCCTTGCAGCGCCTGGCGGTGTATTTCGCGACGGATCCGTCGGTAGGCATCGACCAGCAGCGGCACATCCACCCCGGGCAGGCAGCAACAGGAATCGAGTCCTTCCAGGCATCGGATGGTATCGGGAAACATGGCCAGTTCAGGGTAGTCGGCCGCATGCCGCAGCACCCAGTACTGGGCAAGGAATTCGATGTCCAGCAGCCCGCCGCGGGACGCTTTCAGGTCGGAGTGCGACGCCGGCAGCTTCAGCTCGGCCTGCATGCGCTGGCGCATGTCGGCCACGGCTGAATGCAGCTCGGTGGCATCGCGCGGCTGTACCAGCACAGCCTGGCGGACGACGTCGAAGCGGCCTGCCAGCGAATCGGAGCCGGCGACTGCCCGGGAGCGCAGCAGGGCCTGGTGCTCCCAGGTCCAGGCAGATTCACGCTGGTACTTTTCGAAAGCATCCAGCGAGGTCACCAGCAGTCCCCCCTTGCCCGACGGCCGCAGGCGCGTATCCACTTCGTAAAGGATGCCCGCAGCGGTCGGCGTCGACAGGAAATGAATCAGGCGCTGCGTCAGGCGCAGGAAGAATACCGAACTCTCCACGACCCGCGGTCCCTCGGTTGTTGCCGACTCGCCGCCCGCATCATGCATGAACACCAGGTCGAGGTCCGAGCCATATCCCAGCTCGAAACCACCCAGCTTGCCGTAAGCGACGACCAGGTATTTTGCCGGCTCGCCATCATCCCGCAGGGGCTTGCCATGGCGAGACAAGAGATCGCTCCAGGCACGATCCAGCGCGGCCTTGATGACCACCTCCGCCACCGCACTCAGGGCGTCCGACACCTGCATGATCGGCAGCGTCTCGCCAATGTCGGCCACGGCAATGCGCAGCACGCGGGTCTGCTGGAACTCGCGCAACACATCCATCACGGCTTCCAGGTCGTCGTTCGGCACTTCGGCCAGCGCCAGTGACAGTTCGGCCGCAAGGGCATTTCGATCCGGCACGCCTTCGAACAGGCGTGGATCGATCAGTTCGTCCAGCAACACCGGGTGACGACTGACCAGTCCGGTAATCCAGTCGCTGGCCGCGCAGATGCGGGCCAGCTGGCGCAGGGCCTCGGTACTCTCCGCCAGCAGGGCCAGGTAGGTGGTTCGCCTGGCGACGGCTGCCACGATTCGGCACATGCGTTCCAGGGCGGCATCGGGCTCGACCGTCGCGGCCGCCATCTCGATCAGGCGCGGCATCAATTCATCTACCCGGCCGCGACCCCGGGTGCCTGGTCGCGCCTGTTTCAGTTCCTGGCGCAGGGCCATGAGGGTGTCGGTCACCCGGTCGACATCCCGGTATCCCAACGCGCTGACACTGTCCGTCGCGACGTCGCGTGGCGCCTGCCAGAGCTGCTTGCCCACGCTGTCCTCGGCCGCCTCTTCAGGGCCCAGCACGGTGTCCTCGAACAGCTCGGTCACTACCGCGCGATGACGATCCCAGCATTCATGCAGGGCGGCCGTGGACGCAAAGCCCAGCGACCAGGCCAGTATCGCTTGTGATTCCTGCTCCTGCGGCAGGTGGTGCTGCTGCCGGTCGCCACGCTGCTGCAGGCGGTTTTCCAGCCGCCGCAGGAACCGGTAGGCATCGCCAAGGCGCTCGGCGTCGTCCTGCGGCAGGCAGCGGGATCGCACCACGCCGTCCAGTGCCGCCAGGAAATTTCGCTGGCGCAGGGCTGCCTCGCGTCCACCACGCACCAGCTGGAAAAGCTGCACCGTGAATTCGGCTTCGCGGATACCGCCCGGGCCCAGCTTGACGTGATCCTGGTTTTCCTTGCGCACGACTTCGCGATTGATGCTCGCCTTGATGTCGCGCAAGGCCTCGAACACGCCGTAATCGAGATAGCGCCGATAGACAAAAGGCCTGAGGTCGTCGAGCAGGGATTCGCCGGCCGCGAGGTCGCCGGCAATCGGCCGTGCCTTGACGAAGGCATACCGCTCCCACTCCCTGCCATGTTGCTGGTAATAGGCCTCCAGGCCGGCAAAGCTCATCACCAGCGGGCCCGAATCACCGAACGGCCGCAAGCGCATGTCGACGCGATAGACAAAACCATCGGCGGTGTCGTCATCCAGCACCTGGATCAGTCGCCGCCCCAGGCGGGTGAAGTACAGTTCGTTCTCGACCTCGCGCTCGCCGTCCGTCTGGCCAGACTCGGCGAAGGCGAAAATCAGGTCGATGTCGGACGAAAAATTGAGCTCCTCGCCACCCAGCTTGCCCAGGCCCAGCACCACCAGTTCCACCGGCTCGCCGCTTGCCGAACGCGGCTGCCCGTACTGCTTCTGCATGTCGGCATGCAACCAGTCGAGTGCTGCCGCGACACAGGCATCGGCGACCGCCGAGATGGCGGCATGGGTCGCCTGGTGATCGGCCAGCGACAACATGTCGAGCACGGCAATGCGTGCCAGCCACTGCTGGCGGAGCTGGCGCAGCCGCCGACGCAGCTCGGCCTCGGAATCAAGCGCCTGCAACTCGGCCTTGATGTCGGCCGCGGCCGCCGCCGGATCGATCGGCTCCAGCCAGGACTCGAAACGCCCCGCTGCGAGGAGATCCGGCGTGCGCAGCAGGACCTGGCAGACAAACTCCGACCAGGCCAGGACCTGCACCAGTTTGCCGGCGGTCCCGACCGGCAAGCCTGCCAGGACCTCCTCGCCAAGCACCTCGCGCAGCCGCTGCCAGCGCTCCCTGGCCTCGCGAGCCGCCACTGCCGGGAAATCGCCGAGTACGTCTTCAAGCTCGATGCTCATGCCCGGTCCGCCCCGAAATGCGCAAGTCGGTCACCGCGTAGCGTCACGGGCCTGCCCTGCCAGCTGGCAATCCATTGCAGGCACTGCGGCGAATAGAAGGCGACATGGGTGGGATCACGCGGATACCACCAGCTGGCGAACTCGACGTCCGGCAGCAGCAAGCGGGTCATCACGAACAATTCGCCGGCGGGTCGCAGCAAGGAGAACAGCAGCTCGAGACTGGTCCGGGGCACATGGAAATGCTCCACCGCCTCGGTGCAGACGACGAAGTCGTAGCGCTGCTCGAGCACCGTGCTGTCATTGGCATAAAAAGGATCGTAGACCGCCATGTCGTGCCCGGCCTCACGCAGCATGGCCGCCAGCGCGGGGGCCGGCCCCGCCCCGAAATCCAGGCCACGTGCAGGCTGCGGGTAACGGGCCAGCACGGCATCCCTCACCGGCGCCAGAAACCGGCGATAGCCCGGATCCCCGAGGTCGTTCTCGTGCTGGTCATAGAGGGCTTTTTCGGCCGCCGGTGTCGGCAATTCATCCGCCACCTGCATCACCAGGTCGCATTGCGGGCAACGATGGTAGTGCGCGGTGTGCTTGCCATGCGACGCGGACATCGGCGCAAGCGGCCCGCCGGCGAGGCACAGGCGGCACGCCGCATCCTGGGCTGCTCCGGCCGTCATCATCGAGGGATCAATCGCGATCGCGTTCCGCGGCACGGGAGCGCTGCGTCGGCATCCACAACAAATGCAGGGTGGAAAACAGCGCAACGGCCAGTACCAGCAGCTTGGCCAGCGTGGTCTTGGCAACCAGCACCAGCGCCGTCAGCGCGGCAAACCACAGCGCCAGCAGGGCAGAGAGTTTCAGGCCCGCCGAAATGCCGCGACCTTCCTGCCAGTCACGCAGGTACTTGCCGACGCCCGGCATGCGAAACAGGCGCTCCATCATCTGCCGATCGCCCCGTGCAAAGCAGGCAACCGACACGATCAGGAACGGCGCGGTCGGCAATATCGGCAGGACGATGCCGACCAGGCCAAAGCCGAAAAACAGCCAGCCGAGCGCCTTGAAGAACAGGCGGACAAGGCCGCTGCGCGATTCGTCGCGCGACAGGGTCACCAGGGCATTGGACGTTGCATTGCTCATGGGAATGATGAAACCGCAGTTGGCGGCTGGCTGCAAGGCCGGGCTTCAAGCAGTAGCGGCGAGCGCCTGCAGCGGACGGTAGCACCACACGGTGGCCGGTGGCAGGTTGCTCCAGACAGAGCCGATCTGTTCGGACGAGAAGCCGAGTTTTGCCTGTACCTCTTCCGGTACCGGCGAACGGATGCCATAGGTGAACTGCACGAAACTGCCTTCCGGCACCAGCACCGTACGGCACTGGCCCAGGATGCGATCGCGCACGGCAATTGGCAGGGTCAGCAGCGGCAGGCTGGAGACAATGCTGCCGACCGGACGATTATGGCCGGCCGCCTGCAAGGCATCGGCCAGCACCTGGGCATCGTCATTCAGGACGGTAATGCCCGGGAAGCGCTCCCGCAGGAGATCGGCAAAGGTCGCGTTCTGCTCGAAAACCACCAGCCGTTCTGCCGGGATGCCGGAAGCCAGCAGCTCGCCGGTAATGGCGCCCGTGCCGCCGCCCAGTTCGACCACCAGCTCGTCGGCAGCGACCTCGACGGCACTCGCCATGCGCCGACCCAACGCCCGGCTGCTGGGAATGGCCGAAGCCACCTTTCGCGGAGCACGCAGCCAGGAGAAGAAGAAGCGCCAGTTGTCGGCTTTGAAAATCATGGCAGACACTCTACCCGCCGCTCTGCTGTCAGGCCAAGCCAAATTTCAATTCGCTGCCAATCGCCGCCTGATCACCGCATTTTTCGGGGATTTGATACGAGTCCGTACTATTGGCATGCTATGAATCCGCTGGCAGCCGCCGTGCTTTTCGTGCGCTGCACAGTGCAAGCTGCTGATTTTCAAGGTTCAATACCGACTCGTCGCCAGTCGGCCGCCTTCTGCGGCTGGCCCGAACCCAAGGAGCGATCGTGAACACTGACACCTCTGCCGCAATGCCCCCCCGCAACCGCCACTGGCTGGCCAGCCTGGCCGTTCTGTCGGTCGCCCTTGGCCTGGCTGCCTGCCAGCCCGCCACCGATGGCGAGGCCGACAAGAGCACCGATCCGCTGGCGCTGGCAAAGGCCATCGACGTGGACCGTATCCGCGCCCACATGACATTCCTGTCTGCCGATCCGATGCGCGGCCGCGAAGCCAATACCGAGCAATACGACATTGCGGCAAACTACACCGCCGCCCAGTTCGAACTGATGGGACTCGAGCCGGCCGGCACCGAGGGCTACATGCAGCCGGTCACCTTCCGCCAGACCCTGATCAAGCCGGAAACAGCCGCAATGAAGCTGACGCAGGCAGGGGAAACCCGCGAACTCGAGTTTGGCAAGGATTACGTGGTGTACGGCAGTTCCGCCCATGTGAGCGGCGTCGCGGAAGCTCCGCTGGTGTTCGTGGGGCTGGGCATCTCGGCACCGGAGCTCGGCCACGATGACTACGCCGGCGTGGATGTCGACGGCAAGATCGTGGTGATCATGTCCGGCCGACCCGACGGCATGCCGGGCAGCGAGTCGGCGCACCTCGGCAGCCGCAGCGTCAAGATCCAGACTGCGGCCGACAAGGGTGCGATCGGCATCCTGTACGTCGCCCACCCGGAAACGGTCGAACTCTACGACATCGAGGCCTTTGCCCGCTGGGCGCAGCGCCCGTCAACGACCTGGCTGGCGCCGGACGGCTCGGCACCGACGTCCCACCCTTCCATCCAGGTCCGTGGCGTGGTCGCACCGGAAATCAGCAGGGCGCTGCTCGGCGTGTCGGATGACGAGGCCTTCAACGCACTCGGCGCCGCATTGAAAGCCAGCGAAAATGCCAGCCGCGAGCTCGATGCCCGCCTCTACATGGCAGTCGACTCGGAGCGGTCCGAGTTCGTCAGCAACAACGTCGTCGCCATGCTGCCGGGCAGCGATCCGGAACTGGCCGACGAGTACGTCATCTACAGCGGCCACCTCGATGGCCAGGGCGTGTATGACAAGGCACCGGAACCTGAAGAAGGCGAAGAAGTCAGTGCCGAGGACAGCGACAAGCCGGCTGACCTGATCAAGAACAGCGCCTTTGACAATGCTTTGGGTGTTTCGATGATTCTCGAGCTGGCGCGCACCATGACCTTGCTGGATGAGGCACCGCGGCGTTCGATGATGTTCCTGTTCATCACCGCCGAGGAAATGGGCCTGCTGGGCTCGGAGCACTTTGCCGCCTACCCGACCGTGCCGAAGGACGACATCGTTGCCAACGTGAATATCGACATGCCGATCCTTACCTTCGAGCAGAAGGACGTGGTGCTGTTCGGCGCCGAGAATTCGAGCCTCGGCCCGCTGGCGACGGCCCAGGCCGAACGCATTGGCTACATCGTTTCACCCGACCCTGCACCGGAAGAGCGCTTCTTCGTGCGCTCGGACCAGTATTCGTTCGTGCGCGAGGGCGTGCCGGCGCTGTCTATCGACCCGGGTCGCATGGCTGCCGACCCGAATGTCGATGGCGACGCCCTGACCGATGACTTCCTGCTCAATCATTACCACCAGGCCTCGGACTCCACCGAGCTGCCCTTTGCCAGGAAGACGGCTGCGCGTTTTGCAGGCATGAACTTCCTGATCGGCCTGGCCATTGCCAATGCCGATGAACGGCCTACCTGGAATGCCGGAGATTTCTTCGGCCGCACCTTCGGCCCTGACCGGATGGCCAGCGGTGACACCGAGAGCCAGTAAGACCGGCTCCGCGCGAAAACAAAGGCCCGGCATCGCCCGGGCCCTTGTTTTATGCTCGGCCACTGTTCAAGACTTGTCCCGGAGATTCACAGCATGACCGATTCCAACAAGACCCCGCCGGTACTCGGCATCGCCTTCATCGCGCTGGTCATCGTGGCCGGCATCGCCTGGTTTGCCACGCAGAACGCGTCATCGCCAGCAGAGGAACATGCGGCCAGGGTGGCGGACCTGCTCGACGCTCCGTCAAGCGACACCACTGAACTGGCCGACGGCATTCGCTACGTGGTCATCGAGCCGAGCGACAAGGAGCCGGTGACCGACGACTACGTGGAATTCAATGCCACCGTCTGGACGCAGGGTGGCGTCGAGGTGATGTCGTCGGAGAAGGACGGCAACTACGTGCTGCCCTACTCCGCCATCCGCCAGATGGCGCCGGGGCTGGCCGAGGCCATCGCCAACGCGCCGGTCGGCGAAGACCGTCGCTACTACATCCGCGCCGACCTGATTGCCGACGGCATCCCGGGCGCGCCCAAGGAAGACATGGTGGTCGACCTGCGGGTCATCGGTGGCAAGAACCCGCTGCCTGCGCCCGACAGCGTTGCCTCGATTCCGTCAACAGCGACCGTCACCGAATCCGGCCTGGCCTACCTGGTGCTGGAAGAAAGTGGCAACGACAATTCTCCCACCCTGGCCGACGAAGTCACCGTGCATTACACGGGCTGGACGACCGACGGCAAGATGTTCGATTCCTCCGTCATGCGCGGCGAACCGACCACCTTTCCGCTGGGCCGCCTGATCAAGGGCTGGCAGGAAGGCATCCCGCTGATGAACGTGGGTGATCGTTACCGCTTCTGGATTCCCGCCGAGCTGGCTTATGGCAACAATCCCCGCCCGGGAGCCCCGAGCGGCCTGCTGGTGTTCGATATCGAATTGCTGGGCATCGGACCCGAGCGCACGGCTGAGCTGGATGGCAGCGACAGCAGCGAATAAGCCCTGCGTTTGCCGCTGGACCAACTAGACTTCACCGAGGCGCCGGCACGGGACCGGCGCCTGGAGTGATGACCCTTCCCGGTCCTGCCGACAAGGCGTAGCGAACATGAGCGAACATCAGGGCAATGCGTGGATTCCGAGATGGTTCATCCGGATCGCAGTGGTGTATTTCTTCATAGGGGTGTTGCTGGGCATCTACATGAGCGTGACGGTCAACTTCATCGAGCGGCCGGTACACGTGCACATCAACTTGCTGGGCTGGGTATGCATGGCCCTTTATGGCCTGCTGTACTTTCACTACGACAAGGTGCGCGAGAGCAAACTGGCCGTCTGGCACTTCTGGCTGACGAACATCTCGCTGCCACCGCAGATGATCGCCCTGTCGATGATGCTGCACGGCAATGCGGCGGCGGGCCCGGTGATAGGCATTTTCGCCGTCATGACCGCAGTGGCCACGCTGCTGCTCGTGATCAACATTTTCCGGAACGACCATTGAAGGCAACCCGCTGAACGACCCCGGGGCGGCAGGGATGCTGCCTCAGCTTTCCAGCCAGCGAGCGGCATCCTCGTAGGTCTCGAACAACTGCACGTTGTAATGCTTCATCTTGGCAGACATGCGGTAGTAGCTCGCCAGCTCGGCGCCCGAGGGACGTCCTGACAGGACCATGGCAATGCGGATGTCGGCGGGAACACCGATGGTGTCGTAGTAGTCCGGCAGCTTCTGGATGGCGGTGGCCGGCGGCGGCACCTTCACGTCACGGCAATCGATCAGGACATTGCTGCAGCCCCTGGCCTTGACCTGTTCCAGCGAAGCGTCGGTGGACGCCTTGAGCTCGCTGTCCATCACCTCGCCCTCGACAACAAGTTCCACCCAGTTGCCATTCGGCTCCGACAGCATCTTCCAGCTCATTCCTGCTCCTGTCCTGTTTGCGTGCAATCACGGTCGAGCCTACCAACATCAGGCGCACCCCGCACCTCAGGTACCCGCGGCCTTCAGTTCCTCGACCAGCGCCTTGTAGCGAGGATGGTCGTGCAGCGAGAACAGGTCCGAATCATTGCGGATCCAGCCGGCGCTGACCATGCCCGAACCCTTGGCGCGTTCCAGGCAGTCCATCGCCTTGTCGGCCTCGCCTGCCTGCGCATAGCAGCAGGCAACGTTGTAATTGATCATCGGGTCCTCGGGATTGATCGCCAGCGCCCGCTCCGCCCATTCCAGCGCCTGGCCGTACTGGCCCAGCTGGATCATCGAGCCGCAGGCCAGGTAGATGGCGCGCGCATCCTTGCGATTCAGCTTGAGGTGTTCCTGTGCCAGCTCGATACCGCGCTTTGCCACCCTCTGCGCGCTTTCCATGTCACCCTTGGAAAGATAGGCCTGGCGCAGCAACAAAGGCGTCTGGTAATCGTCCGGCTGCACCTCGGCCGCCTTTTCGAACAATTCGATGGCCTTGTCGAGACGACCCTGCTGGAAGCAGGCGCGCGCATGCCAGAACCAGGCATCGAACATTCGCGGATTGAGCGTCACGGCCTTGTCGAAGGCGGCTTCCGCATCCATGTAGTTCTTGTCCATCAGGCGCGCCACGCCGAGCGCGGTAAAGGCGCGGGAAAAATCCGGCGCCAGCTCGACAGCCTTCGTACTCGCCTTCAATGCGGACTCGATGTGCCGCTTGTTGCCGGCATCGTGGTACATGAAATACTTGGCGTGGCATTCGGCCAGCCGCGCCCAGGCCCTGGCGAACTGCGGGTCTTCCTTCAGGGCGCTCTGGAACATCTCCAGCGCCTTGCGGATGTTCTCGACCGCATACTTGCGGAAGTAACTCAGGCCACGCAGGTAATAGCCATAGGCATCGATATTGTCGGTCCAGCCCTTTTGCACGGTCAGCTTGTCGGCATCTGCCGCCGACACGCCGAGCGCCTTGACCACGTTGCGGAGGATGTCGTCTTCGACATCACCGACGTCGCCCACTGGCCGCTCGTAGGACGAGGTCCACAGGGTTTCACCGCTGGCCATGTCGCGAAGCTCGGCAGTCAGGTAAAGCTGGCCCTGCTGGTGATGGGCCTTGCCGGTG
>JAWWBS010000035.1 GCA_033720895.1 Gammaproteobacteria bacterium | reverse complement strand
TTGCCGGTCCGCAGCGTCGCCAGCTGGTCGATTACGGCTACTGGTACCGGCCCGATGGCCGCAATGCCGAAGAGCAGAGAGCCTTTGAAGACGTCGAGGCAAGGCCACAAGCGCTGGAGCGCATATTCAGCGAGGCCTGCGACAAGCACTTCGAAGTCAGCATCGACAACCTGTCCGGCGTTCCGGTGGACCATGAGAGTTTCGAAGCGAAGGTGGAGGCAGCCTATCTTTCCTACCGGCAGCGAGGCCTGCCTCGCCGCGCCTGCCACTTCGAGCAGGCGCTGCTCGGACGCTCTGTTCGACCGGCAGAACGTGGTGCTGCATGAAGCAGCTTGACGTCATCGTGATCGGCGCAGGCGCCGCGGGACTGATGTGCGCCATCGAAGCCGGCAGGCGTGGCCGCAAGGTCCTCGTGCTCGACCATGCCAAGCGGATCGGCAAGAAGATCCTGCTGTCCGGCGGTGGACGCTGCAATTTCACCAACATCAACGCCGGGCCGGACAACTTCATTTCCGCCAACCCCCATTTCGCGAAGTCGGCCCTGTCGCGTTACACGCCCGCTGACTTCATCGCGCTGGTGGAAAAGCATGGCATTTCCTATCACGAGAAAAAGCTCGGCCAGCTGTTCTGCGACAACAGCGCCAAGGACATCGTTGCCATGCTGGCAGACGAGTGCAAGCAGGCCAGTGTGCAGATTCTCACGCGCTGCGATATCGATGCCGTCAGCAGGAATGAACGCTTCGAACTGGAGACCTCGCTGGGAAGCTTCAGCAGCGACAGCCTGGTTGTCGCCTGTGGCGGCCTCAGCTTTCCGACCATGGGTGCGAGCGACTTCGGCTACCGACTGGCCGGGCAATTCGGCCTCAAGGTGTTGCCGACACGGGCTGCGCTCGTGCCGTTGACGCTGGATGGCGCACTGAAACGGCAGGCGGATGCCTTGTCCGGCGTGAGCCTGGATTGCGAGGCCAGTGCCGAAGACGGCACCGGCTTTCGTGAAAACCTGTTGTTCACGCATCGTGGCCTGAGCGGTCCTGCGATCCTGCAGGTGTCTTCTTACTGGCGGGAGGGCGAGGCGATCCGGCTCGATCTCTTCCCGGGGGAGAGTGCGGCCGAGTGGCTCAGGGACATGCGACAGCAGCGGCCTCGCGCCAGGCTGACAACAATACTGGCAGAGCGCCTGCCGAAGCGTTTTGTCGAGGAGCTGGCTGCGAGCATGGCGGGCGACTGGCCCGGCGGCAACCTGGCGGATTGCAGCAACAGGCAACTGGATGCACTGGCCAGCCGCCTCGATGCCTGGCAGCTGGTCCCGGCTGGCAGCGAAGGTTATCGCACCGCCGAGGTCACCCTTGGCGGCGTCGACACCGCCGAGCTGTCGTCGCAGACCATGGCAGCAAAGCAGGTGCCGGGGCTGTACTTCATTGGTGAGGTTGTCGACGTGACGGGCTGGCTGGGCGGCTACAACTTCCAGTGGGCCTGGGCCTCTGGCTGGTGCGCCGGCCAGGCCTGCTGACAAGCCGGGTTTTCCCGATTTCCCGGGCACTTTTTCCGCTGAAGTGACTCCAAGCAAAATTCCAGCGTGACCGCCGGAAAGGGGTGCAGTCACGCTTTAATCAACAATATCAATCAGTTAACCCATTCCCAGGGGCGCATCCAATTCGCTGTTGCAATGCCCGGATACCCAGTGTTATACATACATATAACACCAACACTCTGGGATGCAGCAGCCGCATCCAGGGTTTGAATAAAAAAGATGAACAGCGGGGAGAGACCGATGCTGAGCTTGAAAAACCTGAAGAAGACCTATGCCAACGGCGTCATGGCACTGAACGACGTCAGCCTGGACATTTCCCGGGGCATGTTCGGCCTGCTGGGCCCGAACGGCGCCGGCAAGTCCACCCTGATGCGCAGCATCGCGACCCTGCAGGACGTCGATTCCGGCAGCATCACCTTCGATGGCGTGGACGTTACCACCGACAAGGACGCGCTGCGCAAGCAGCTTGGTTACCTGCCGCAGGATTTCGGCGTCTATCCCCGCATTTCGGCCGAAGACCTGCTCGATCACATGGCCGTGCTGAAAGGCATTGCCAATCGCAAGGAACGCAAGGAGCTGGTTGGCGCGTTGCTGCACCAGACCAACCTCTACGACGTACGCAAGAAACACATCGGCGGTTTTTCCGGCGGCATGCGGCAGCGCTTCGGCATCGCCCAAGCGCTGCTCGGCAACCCCAAGCTGGTGATCGTGGACGAGCCGACGGCCGGCCTCGACCCTGCCGAACGCAATCGCTTTCACAACCTGCTGGTGGAAATCGGCCAGGACGTGGTGGTGATTCTTTCGACTCACATTGTCGAAGATGTCACCGAACTCTGCGACGACATGGCCATCCTCGCCTCCGGCACCGTGCGACTCCGCGGCAAGCCGCTGGAACTGATCTCCTCGCTGGAAGGCCGTATCTGGAAGCGTTTCATCGAACGCTCGGAACTGCCGACCTACCAGCAGCAGCATGATGTCATCTCGACTCGCCTGGTCAGCGGCCAGCAGGTCATTCACGTGCTGGCTGACAGCCAGCCGGGTGACGGGTTCGAGAACATCGAGCCGGATCTCGAAGACGTGTACTTCTCCAACCTGCCTCGCGAAGCCCGCCACGCCTGAGCGGCCGGCCAACAAGGAGAACCATCATGTTCCTGAGCGTCTACCTGTTCGAGCTGCGCTTCCAGATGCGCCAGCCGACTTTCTGGGTGACTGCAGCGATCTTTTTCCTGCTCGCCTTCATGGGCACTGCCAATTCCGACGTACAGATCGGCGGCAGCACCTCCAACCTCGACATCAATGCCACTTTCGTGATCTTCCAGACCATGCTCGTGTTGAGCGTTTTCGGCATGTTCGTCGCAACCGCCTTCTGCGGCAATGCCGTGTTGCGTGACAAGGAAGTGGGTATCGACGGCCTGCTGTTTTCTACCCGGCTGAACAAGTTCGACTACGTGTTCGGGCGTTTCTTCGGCGCCTTCACCATGGTCATGCTGGTCATGGCGGTCTGCATGTCGGGGATTTTCTTCGGCGCGATGATGCCGTGGCTGGATCCGGAGCGCATCGGTGCCCTGAAACCTGGCGCCTACGCCTGGACGCTGTTCTGCCTTGTGTTGCCGACCATGCTGTTCTGCTCGGCTGCGTTCTTCAGTGTGGCGAACATCACTCGCAGCCTGATGGGCACCTACATCACGGTGGTGGTGTTCCTCGTGCTGTTCGTCATCACCCAGAACCTGTTGTCCGATCCCGAGAGCATGACGCTTGCTGCGATGCTCGATCCCTTTGCGCTGGGCGCGGTGGGCGAAGCCACTCGCTACTGGACCGTGTTCGAGCGCAACGTCGAACTGCCGGCACTGGAAGGCCTGTTCCTGGCGAATCGCCTGACCTGGATGGGCGTGTCGCTGCTGTTCCTGGGCCTGAGCTATGCCACCTTCCGCTTCCGCACCGAGGACAAGCAGAAGCCGGCGAAAGCGAAAAAGAAGGCCGCGGATGAGAATGAGGAAGCGGCACCACGCCACATTCCCAACGTCACCCAGCGCTTCGATTTCGCCACGACCTGGCAACAGTTCGTGATGCGGACCAGCTTCGAGGTGAAGGCCGTTGCCAAGTCGGCGCCGTTCTTCGTGATCCTGATTGTTGGCCTGTTCAACGTGCTGGGACGCATGTCCAGCATGCCGGACATGTATGGCACGGATAACTACCTGACGACAGGCCTTGCTGTGCTGGCCATCCAGGGCTCGTTCCTGTTCACCTTGGTGATCATCGTCGTTTACTACGCTGGCGAAATTGTCTGGCGGGAGCGCCAGACACGGATCAGCGAAATCATCGAGGCCACGCCGGTACCGAATGGCGTGCTGTTCGTCAGCAAGCTGCTGGCCTTGATTTTCGTGCTGGTCAGCCTGCTGACGGTCGCCATCATCTGCGGCCTGGTGATGCAGACGATTCATGGCTACAACAACTACGAGCTGTCCGTCTATCTCACCGAAATACTGCTGGTCGACGGCTGGAGCTTCTACCTGACGGCGGTGCTGGCAATCTTCCTGCAGGTCGTGAGCAACGGCAAATGGACCGGCATGTTGCTGCTGGTTGCCTACATTGCGGTCTCCGGCGTGATGTCGTCCATGGGCTTCGAGCACAACCTTTACCAGTACGCCAGCGCGCCGGGCACGCCCTATTCCGACATCAACGGATACGGTCATTTCCTGGTGCCGAAGTTCTGGTTCATGGCTTACTGGACCGTGTTCGCCGGCATCCTGGTACTGCTCGGTCACTTGCTGTGGCAGCGTGGCACTGGCAGCAACTGGAAGGGTCGGCTCGCCACCGCGCGACGCAAGCTGCTGGGTCCTGCGGGCGCCGCACTGGCAACCCTGCTGGTCGCCTTTGCCGGCCTGGGGTCGTTCATCTTCTACAACACCAACGTGTTGAACGAGTACACCATCAGCGATGAACGCGAGCAGTTGCAGGCGGATTACGAAAAGACCTATGGGGAGTATCGCGACCTGTTGCAGCTGTCGACAGCCGATGTGTATGCAGAGGTCGACATCTACCCCGAGGAGCGACGCTTCGAGTTGCTGGCGAACATCACCCTGCAGAACCGGCGCGATTTCGCCATCGATTACCTGCACCTGTCCATTCCGGACGACATAGACATCGATGCACTCGACATCGAGGGTGCGGAACTGGAGCTTGATGACGAGCGCCTTGGCTATCGCATCTATCGCTTTGCCGAGGCCGTTCAGCCTGGCGAGTCGGTCAGGATGACGGTGCGCACCTCGCAGACACCTCGTGGCTTTGCCAACGCCGGCAATCTCAAGCAGGTCATTGAAAACGGCACCTTCTTCAACAACTTCGAAGTGCTGCCGAACATCGGCTTTGCCGATGGCCGTCGCCTGACCGATCGCTCCAAGCGTCGCGAGCACGATCTCGAACCTATCGATCGCATGCGACCGCAAGACGACCCGGTTGGCCTGGCCCAGAACTACCTGCCGGGTGACTGGACGACTTTCGAAGCCGTGGTCAGCACCAGTCCGGACCAGATCGCAATTGCGCCGGGCTACCTGCAGAAGGAATGGATCGAGAACGACCGTCGCTATTTCCACTACAAGATGGATTCACCGATGATGTCGTTCTATGCCTTCCAGTCCGGGCGCTACGCCGTCCACAAGGACAGCTGGAACGATGTTGCCATCGAGATCTATTACCACCCGGCTCATGACTACAACCTGGATCGGATGGTCGAAGGCGTGAAGGATTCGCTGGCATATTTCAGCGAGCACTTCGGCGAATACCAGCACAAGCAGGCACGCATCATCGAGTTTCCTCGTTACGCTGCCTTTGCGCAGGCCTTCCCCAACACGATCCCGTTCTCGGAATCGATCGGCTTTACGGCGGACTTGAGCGATCCGGACGACATCGACTATGTCTATTACGTGACTGCGCACGAGATGGCACACCAGTGGTGGGCACACCAGGTGATGGGTGCCGACGTCAAGGGTGCGACCATGCTGAGCGAAACGCTGTCACAGTACTCGGCATTGATGGTGCTGGAGAAGGAATACGGCCGCACGCAGATGCGTCGATTCCTGAAGTACGAACTCGACACCTACCTGCAAGGCCGCGGCGGCGAAGTGATCGAGGAGAACCCTCTGATTACCAACGAGAACCAGGCCTACATCCACTATCGCAAGGGATCGGTGGTGATGTACGCACTGCGCGAATACCTTGGCGAAGAGGTCGTGAACCAGGCCCTGCGCAATATCGTGGACGAATGGAAGTTCCGGGGTCCCGAGTGGCCGACATCGCAGGTGCTGCTGGCTGCGCTGAAGGCCGAAGCGCCGGAATCCGAGCATGGCTTTATCGATGACCTGATCAACCGCATCACGATCTGGGACCTGAAACTGGAGGAAGCCAGCCTGGCCGAGACCGACAATGGTCGCTGGTCGGTCGAGCTCGAGATCGAGGCGGCCAAGTTCGATGCCAATGGCGAAGGCGAGGAAACCGAGGTGCCTCTGGACATGGCCATCGAGATCGGCCTGTTCGGCGAAGAGCCGGAAGAGCCTGGCAAGGCTGCCGAGCCCATCTACCTGGAACGCCATCAGCTGGTCAGCGGCACCAACACGCTGAGCATCACGGTGGACAAGCGGCCGGCATCGGCAGGCGTCGATCCGTACGTGCGCCTGATCGACCGCTCTTCCAGCGACAACCTGAAGACGCTGAGCACCGACTAGACCGGCCCGCCACCGTCAAGGAAAGCCCCGCCGCCGTGCGGGGCTTTTTTTGCGCCTAAGGAACCTCCCAAAATGTCGCTGATTTGCGCTGAAAGCCCGCTCTTGTGACCCCCGAGTCAACCAAATGTGTGCATTTTTACGCATGCTGCTGAAGAGGACCCTGTTGAGGTCCTGGTCAGCCACAGGTCTTGCACATGAAACCCGACAGCCGCCGTCGCCTGGAAATGTTCGAAAAGATCGTCGAACGCTCCTATGACGCCATCATCATTGCCGACGAACAGCGGCGCATCAGCTACTGGAGTCCTGCCGCCGAGCAGACATTCGGCTTTACCGCCGACGAAGTGCTGGACAAGGACATGCATTCCCTGATCACGCCCGCTCGTTACCGCGAGCGGGCCAACGCGGCACAGCAGACCTACCGTCGAACAGGCCGCGGCAATGTCCTGGGAAAGCGCGTCGAAATCGAGGCGCTGCACAAGGACGGGCACGAGATCTGGGTCGAACTCAGCATCAACGACATCAACATGAACGGCGAGCGATGGGCGTTCGCGATCGTACGCGAAGTGACCCAGCGGAAGCGCATGGAAAGCCAGCTGGAAAGGCAGGCAATGACCGACCCCTTATCGGGCCTGTACAACCGGCGTGCCTTCCAGATCCGACTGGAAGAACGCGCCGGAGAGGCATTGCTGCTGGCCTTCCTGGACGCGGATCGCTTCAAGCAGATCAACGATGCCTTCGGGCATGATGCCGGTGACGAGGTCATCAGGTGCATTGCGGCCAGCATGGCGTCGGTGTTCCCGGACGCCTGCTGCCTGGCCCGCATGGGGGGCGATGAATTTGCCGTGTTGCTGGCGTCGAGCGACCGGGCAGGCTTCGAGCAAAGACTGCAATGCCTGGTAGCGGATATTGCCGGGCGCGTGCACCGCACGAGTGGCCTTGCAGACATATCGCTGAGCAGCGGCATCGCATCGTTGGAGCCGGGCGACCGTGACCTGCGAAGCCTGCTTATCAATGCAGACCGGGCGCTCTACGCGGCCAAGCAAGGTCGTGCCACGGCAACAGCCGGGCCAGTCATCGGCTATCGAGAGAAGGGGTAATTGACTGCGTAGCAGCTTGCCAGCCCGGGGCGTCAGATCTCGGCCAGGTCCAGCAGGAAGCTTTCCAGGATTTCGGTATTGGAAAGGTCACCGTAAAGCATGTCCGAACCGCGCGGCGAAATTTTCATGATGGCCGGAGCGGCAAACACGGCATAACCGGTCGCCGCATGGGGTGATGCCTGCATGTCGATCGTCTTGATCGGCACATCCAGCAGCTCGAGTTTCTCAAGCATGCGCCTCAGGTTTTCCCTGGCCCGGTTGGAATGCGGCGAATGTCCGGACAGGAACAAGATGATCCGCCGCGACGTCTGGGGGTTCTGTTCCAGCTGATTCGTCGATGTGGACATGCCGTCAGGACTCCTGGTCATGCAAGTTGCGGCGTACCTTGCGAATGGTCTCGAGCTCTCTCAGCGAGCTGGCCTGCTCCTCCGAGAATCTTGTTTGTTCGGCATCGATTTCCATCTGCAATCTTTCCAGCTCGTGCGAGGTCTGTTCCATGCGCCGCTTGAGCTCTTCGACAGTCTTGCGATGCTCGTTCTCCTGCCGGCCAGCGATGCGTTTCGCTTCCAGCTGGTGCGCAGCACGAGCCGTACCCATCAACACCTCCGTGCCGTATTCGTAGACGTCGGCAAGGCGGATGCCGTCTTCACCCAGGATAAGTTCCCGCTGCTGGTTGGAATGCTTGACACCGCGGGATTTCACAATCGAAATCGAGCGATTACGTTCGCCGGCACGCACGTTGTAGTCCAGCACCAGCCAGTTGTCCGCTACTGTCGAGACATGACTCAGGGAAGCCTCATCGTTGAACATGCCCCCGGCACTGAGCGAGGTGACAATGCTGGTGATACCGTTGCGGCTGGCATGATCCAGGATATGCTCGATGACGTCGCGCGGATCGATATGATCGTCGTTGTAACGGAGTGCCGAGAGCGAATCGATGACCAGCACCGAAGGCTGGTAACGCCGGAGACTCTCCATCATGCTCACGAAATGTACCATCGCGGTATTCGCCCAGGAGCTGAGACCAAGAAACTCGATCAGGCCTTTTTCCTTTGGCAAATCGAGGTCTATCCCGACAGATTTCAGGTTACGGACCAGGGAATAATGATCCTCGTCAAAGCTGATGAACAGGGCCCGCTCGCCAAGATCGGTTGCTGCTTTCACGAACGCGCTGGCCAAGGTACTTTTCGCTGTTCCTGGCCGTCCGGAGATAAGCGTGACCGACCCCTTGTAGAGACCTCCACCCATGTATTCATCCAGCGCCTCGACACCGACACTGATCTTCTCGCGATTGGCCTCGAATGTCCGTTCGATAGTTCGCGACTCCTGGAAGGGCAAACGAATGCCGGAATCGTCGATGAGGACATGAGCGAGCTGCGAACTGTGGCTGGTACCCCGGTACTTGGCGATGCGACAGAAACGGGCAAAGGTCTTGCTTCTCATCTCGGTACGCAGGTTGATCACGGTCGGGAGCATGTACTCGACGCCATCCAGGTCGCGCACGCCGCCCATGTCATCGCTGGCCTTGGCTGACATGATGAGGCCGAAATCGACGCCCTCGCACCACTCGTTGATCTTTCGCAACTGGATCGATGCCTGGCGCGGATTGTCGATCAGCCGGATCAACTGATCGATACCGTCGATCACTACCCACGCCGCCTTGCACTCCTCGGCAAGCTGGCCGAGGTAGGCCAGCATGGGTGACAGGTCGAAGTCCCCGGAAACCGGCACGCTTGCCTGCTCGCGCGCATCGATCAGCCTGAACTTTTCACTGTCCATGAGGGCGTCACCCCAGGCGAACGATTTGGCATCACGGCGGATCTGCGCAGGCGTCTCCTCGAAGGTGACGAACACGCCACCCCCGGCTCCGGATTCGATGGCATTGGCAATCGTCTGCAGGCACAGGACGGTCTTGCCAGCGCCCGGGCCACCGCACAGCAGGGTGGCTTGTCCGACGGGCAGGCCGCCTTCGGTCAACGCGTCAAGTCCGGCAATCCCTGTAGGCCGCTTTTCCAGCAACCGTGCTTGCTCGCTCATTCCCTTGTTCTCCCCCGGAGCCGGGCAGCCAGGCCACGGCATGTCCATCGAAGCTGATGGTCGACATAGAAGGGTAGGCCGCCACAGCAAGCATGTGTTTCCACTACCTGTTCAGTATAAGCGCTGATTCACATTTTACTATTTGACCTGTATCAACCTTGCGGCGAAGGCGCCAGCAGCAACGGGCATGCCTGTCTCACCGCAATCCCGCGCATCCTCGCCAGCTCGTCGCGGTGCGGCAGGCGATCCCGTATCGCTTCGAACGAAGCACGATTGCGGTTTCCGACAGAGCTGGCAAACTGCTCGCAGGACAGTGCGGGGAGTGGTCGTGGCAAACGAAAAACCGGAATGGGGCCAGCTGCTGGCTGTGATCGTTGTCGTGACGATCGTGTCGGTACTGGTGTGGCGCAACGGGAGTTTCGGAAACGGCGCGCTTTTTGACAGATCTGGCTCGGTCACCGCCGACGAGCTGGTTGCGGATATCCGGCAAAGCCTGCCGGTCGCGGTCGACAGCATCACTACAGTGGTCGGTGTGGCGCGAATCGACGACGGCATCTCCTTTACCAGCGAGATGCGGGGGGTCAAACCCATCCATGCCGGCGATTATCGAGCTGGCGTCGAAGCCAACATGCGCAGCACGTTCTGCTTTGAAGACGTGTATGCCAACATGCGCGAAAATGGCCAGATGATTCGCACCAACGTCTGGACGCCGGATGGCACACCGCTGTTCGAAGTCAGCGTCACTGCGGCTGACTGCCTCGAGTACCTGGAAAAGCTGGGCGGTGAGCGGCCGAAGGTGCAAGCGGCAGAAGCACTGAATCCCCAGGCCGACCTGTCACCCGAAGAGCGTATCGAAGCGCTGGCCTTCAACTACCGGTCCAACGCGCCCCTGCGTCTCGACGAAATGACCCAGATTACCGGCGCCGAGGCCAGCGGGAAGACCTTCACCATCATCAACCAGATCGACGCCGTGGCCGTTGCGGACCTGAGCCCTGCAGAGCTGGGTGAAGTGATGCGTGTCCAGATCACCAAGCGCCTTTGCAATATCAGCGAATACCGATTCCTCATGGATGAAGGCATCCGCATCCATTACCAGTACCTGATCGAGGGCGGAGGCACGCTGCCCGAGTTCACCATCACCAGCGAGAGTTGCAGCCAATAAGCATTGCTGGTTGAAGGCGCGGGAGTCGCTCCTGGAGGACAACACAGGTTCGACTCCTGCTTGGAGGCAAAGAAAAGCCCCGCAACATGCGGGGCTCGAGATTTTGGCGCGCCCGACAGGAGTCGAACCTGTGACCTCTGCCTTCGGAGGGCAGCACTCTATCCAGCTGAGCTACGGGCGCCTTGAGGGTGGCGATTCTATCACAGCGGCCTCTCCACACCATCCAGCCCGGCGCGACGGAAGCCCTTTTCCTCGTCCCAGAGCAGCAGTTCACCCCGCTCCCCGCCCAGCTTGATGCTGGAATCGACCTGCAGGACCCGACCACCGAAATAGACCGAGATCCGGTCGAAGGAATTGTGGCCACCGATCAGGCGCTTCACCCCGAAATGGGCCAGTTGGGCATCAAGCTCGGCCTCGCTGATGCCGTCCTTCCCGGCATGGCCGCGGTACCACACCGGTCCGCCACCGCCGTCCAGCCAGTCATCCGCCATGCGGGCGTCACCACCACTGCCGGCAAGCAACAACTGGCGCATGGCCGTGTTGATGTCTGGCAGGGCAATGCCCGCCTCGGCCACGCCAGGCGGCACGCCGGCATGCATCAGCAGGTTGTCGTTCACGCGCATCATGATCGGCCGCGAGCGCAGCCAGTCGCCCAGCACGCTGCCTGGCGCATACAGCTCGGTCATCGTCTCGCCCAGCAGCTGCTCGACCCTTATATAAGAGTCATGCAGGTAACGGCGATCATCCCGCATGACCATGACTTCATGATTGCCGAGTACCAGCTGCACGCCACCACCGGCGGCAGACGCCTGCCGCGCCAGGTCGTAGAGGAACCAGAGCGCCTCGGTCACGGCAGGACCGCGATCCATGACATCACCGGCAATCAGCAGCTGGCCGTCGCCAAAGGCCCAGCGATTCTCGGCGTCAATGACGCCATTGCTCCTCAGCAGGCGTTTGAACAGGTGAAACTGGCCATGGATGTCGCTGAGCGCGGCAAAGCGCTGCACGCCCTGGATGTCATGGTCGGCTGGCGGGTGCTCCCGGCGGATGGCCGGCAGTTGCAGGCCGCAGGCACGCCAGGCCGCGAGGTCCGCATGCGGTAGCCCGGCAAGCTGTTGCGGCTCGCCGTTGCAGACCCACTTGATGGTGTAGCCGGCCTCGTCCTTGAAAACATAAGGACCGTCGACCAGCGCGGATGCTCCTGCGGTGGCAGGCAGGAAGAATGCCAGCAGGCCGGCCAGCAGCCATGCCGACAAGAACGTTTTCAAATGATTCACCATGGACCCTTCTCGATGAGCTAGAGCGCCCATGCTAGGAAATCCCTGCTGGCGGGACAATCACGGGGCAGGATTACGGCTGTTGATCCGCCGCTGGCAAGGGCGCCCGGTCCGGCTCGACCCAGCCATAGACCGCCTGCCACTGCCGCAGGCAGCGGGGCGAGTAAAATTCCTCGATGTAGTCGGCGCGGTCGCCCCAGCGTTCCAGCACGCAGGTGGCGACCTCCGCCGGTACCCGGGTACCCAGCCGTCGCTCCACCTCGGCCACACAGCCGCGGGTGATGCGCAACCAGAAAAGCGTCCTGGTTTCATGATAGCGAGCACGCCCAGGCAGATCGGCCAGATTGGCCTGGTAGCGCATCAGGGCAGTCAGCAGCCGGTCGATCGCGACCGGTTCCGGATACTCGAGCAGGTACTGCACACCGAGCACCAGGAGGCCGCGATGATCCAGCGCGCCAGGCGGCAAGCGCATGGCCTCGAAATCAGCGCGCGCAGGATGCAACGGCTGCACGCCCGGCAGCTTGGGAGGGTCTGTGTTCACGCTTGGCTCGTTCCGGACTACTATTGTTACTGGTTCATGCGAAGTCTGGCGGCCTGGGGGCTCATGGCGGGTCGCCGAAAATCGCGGAACCCCAATCCGGACCGGGCAGGAAATGCCAGGCGCATGCGCAAGGGGGGCACATGGCCGACGGTGATCTGACGCAATTGCTGGCCGAGGCATCCAGTGGGGATGCCAGGGCGCAATCCAGGCTGCTCGAAGAGGTCTACCACGAGCTCAGGAAGCTGGCCGAATCCCAGATGCGACGCGAGCGCTCGGGGCACACGCTGCAGGCGACAGCGCTCGTCAACGAGGCCTATCTCCGGCTGGCCGGCAACCAGGGCGAGTGGCAGAACCGTCGTCACTTCTTCGGCGCGGCCGCCGAGGCCATGCGTCGGATCCTGATCGAGCATGCGCGCCGCCGCGATGCGGAAAAGCGCGGCGGCGGCCTCGAGCGCGTCACGCTCGAAGGGCTGGAGATTCCGGGCGGCCAGGACAGCATCAACCTGCTGGAACTCGATGAAGCACTGAACGCGCTGGCCGAACAGAATCCGCGGCTGCGCGAAACGGTCATGCTGCGGTATTTCACCGGGTTGTCGATCGAGGAAACAGCCGAGGTCCTCGACATCTCTCCCGCCTCGGTGAAGCGCGACTGGACCTACGCCCGCGCCTGGCTTTTCGAGTACATGGCGAATGAGTGAGTCGCCGATGAGCAGCGAGCAGGAAATCTTCAATCGCTGCCTGGAAGCCAACCCCGATGAACGTGACGCACTGCTGAACGAATTGTGCGGCGGTGACAACGCCCTGTATGCCCGCGTCATGAAACTGCTGAGCGCGCATGAAGAGGCGACCCGGCACAATAGCGTCTTCGTTCCACCACCGGTGGACATCCCTGATCCCGAGCGCATCGACAAGTACCGCATCCTGGAACGGATCGGCGAGGGCGGCATGGGCGTCGTCTATATCGCCGAGCAGACCGAACCGGTCCGGCGACGCGTCGCCGTGAAGGTGATCAAGCCAGGCATGGACACTCGCGAGGTGATCGCGCGTTTCGAAGCAGAGCGCCAGGCGCTGGCGCTGATGACGCACCAGAACATTGCCCGCATCATCGATGGCGGCAGCACCGAGGATGGCCGTCCGTTCTTCGTGATGGAGTACGTCCGCGGCATGAACATCAACGAGTACTGTCGCAATCGCATCCTCGAGCTCGATGATCGCCTGGCACTGGTGCAGCAACTGTGCGAAGCCATCCAGCATGCGCACCAGAAAGGCGTCATCCACCGCGATCTCAAGCCGAACAACGTCCTGGTTGCGGAGGAGGATGGCAGGGCCATTCCGAAAGTGATCGACTTCGGCATCGCCAAGGCGGTCAGCCAGCCCCTGACCGACAGGTCGCTGCACACCCGCATCGGTCACATCATCGGCACGCCGGATTACATGTCTCCCGAGCAACTCGACTCCTCGGGCCTGGATGTCGACACCCGCACCGACATCTACTCCATCGGGGTGATGCTTTACGAATTGCTGGCCGGGACGCCGCCGATGAACTTCCGGGCAGATACGCCACTGGCCAGCGAGATGCAGCGCCGGCTGCGTGACGAGGACCCGCCGCTGGCCAGCCGGCGCGTGCTGGAAACCGAGGACAATATCGCGCCCGAGCGTGGCTACGTGGACAACGCTTCGCTGGCTCGTGCGCTGCAGGGCGACCTGGACTGGATCGTCGGCAAGGCCATTGCCCGTGATCGCGCCCGGCGCTATGCAACGCCGGTCGAACTGGCCGCCGACATCCAGCGTTACCTGGACAACGAGCCGGTGCTTGCCAGCCCGCCCAGCCAGGCCTATCGACTGAAGAAGTTCATCAAGCGCCATACCTTGCCGGTTTCGCTGCTGGCGACCAGTTTCGTGCTGCTGCTGGTGTTCAGCATCCTGATGAGCTGGCAGTTCAGGGAGACGGCCATCGAGCGCGACCGGGCCAATCGCGAAGCCGAGGTTGCCCAGCGGGTGACGGAATTCACGGCGTCGCTGTTCGAGCTGGCCAATCCCAGTGTCGCCGGCGCGCCGGAGACCACGGCACGCGAACTGCTGGATGCGGGCACGCGCCGCATCCTCGACCCTGGCTCCGGCGAACAAGCAGAAATGCGTGCTGCGCTGCTCGAAGCGGCCGGCAATGCCTATCGCGGCCTTGGCGTGCATGCGGAATCCCGGCGACTGCTGGAGAGCTCCTTGCGCCTGCTGGAGCACGAGGGCGCAGCAGACAACTCGCCGGTGTACGCACGCGGGCTGATGAGCCTGGCCCATGTCGACATGTCGGAGGGCGACTACGCCGCCGCGGTCGAACGATTCCAGTCCGCCCTCGCCTACCTCATCGACATGAGGCCACGCGACGCCCATCTCGAATTCACGGTACTGATGAGCCTGGCGGAGAGCTACCGCATGAACGCGCAGCTGCATGATGCCGAGCTCATGCTGAACCACCCGACGGTGCAGCACTTCATGGTCGAGGGCAGCGAATCGGATCGGGCACAGGTCCTGCTCTCACTGGGTCGCTGGCAGGCGGCCAGCTCCGAGCTTGAGGCAGCCGAGCAGACGCTGCGCGAAGCAGCCACGCTCTACCAACGTGCCGAAGGCCAGTTGTCCGAAGGTGCTGCTTCGGCCAAGACCCAGCTGGCGCACGTGCTGGCAACCCTGGGCCGGTCCGACGAAGCCAAGCCGCTGCTGTACGAGCTGGTAGACATGCGTCGCCAGGTCTATGGCGACCGCCATGCCGAGGTCGGCGTGGCGCTGAACAACCTCGGCAATGCCCTGTCGGACTTCCCGGACAGCCAGGAAGAAGCCGAAACCGCTTACCGCGAGGGCCTGGACATCGTGCTGGAACAACTCGGTCCGGAACATCCGGAGGCCGGTATTCTCTACAACAATCTCGGCACCTTGTTCCTGTTCCAGCAGCGCTGGCAGGACGCCGGTGATGCCTATCGCGAATCGGCCCGCATTCGCGAGGCCTCGCTGGGTGCCGATCATCCCGATACGGCGTCGGCGTGGATGGGGGAAGCGCTGGCCATCAACAAGCTGGACGAGTTCGAGCGCGCGGAGAGCCTGCTGCTGAAGGTGGTGGATTCGATGCTCGCAAACCTGGGCAGTGACCACTGGCGCACCGGCAACGCCATGCTTTACCTCGGCATGGTGCAAGGCAATCTCGGCAATTTCGAGGAGGGCGCGCGGAACCTGGCCAAGGCCAGAGACGTACTGGGTACCCACCTCGGTCCCGATCACTGGCGCACCATCAATGCCGAGGTGGCCCTGGCCAAACTCCAGGAGCAGGCAGGCGACCTGCAAACCTCCCGCAACACGCTGCTTTCAGCCATCGACCACTTTGTCGCCTCGGTAGGCGAAGAACACCTGCGCACGCAACGTGCCCGCGAGCAGCTGGCAGAGCTTGAACGGCTTATGGCCGAACGGCAGTGAGGGCCGGTATTTTTTGCTAGTGTTTGCAAACAGCTATCGAAAACCTCCAGGAGAACACCGTGACTGACGCCAAGCGCCACGCCATTCCGTCATCCGCCAGCGAACGCAGCGACATGAGCCCGGAGAAATACGCGGCCATGTACAAGGAGTCGATCGAGAACAACGAGGCCTTCTGGACCGAGCAGGCGAAACGTCTCGACTGGATGAAGCCCTTCACCAAGGTGAAGGACGTCAGCTATGACGCCAGCGACCTGCACATCAAGTGGTTCGAAGACGGCGAGCTGAACGTCAGCGCCAACTGCATCGACCGCCACCTGCCCGAACGCAAGGATGACATCGCCATCATCTGGGAAGGAGACGACCCTTCCGTCGATGCGAAGATCACCTTCGGTGAACTCCACGAGCAGGTCTGCCGCTTTGCCAACGTGCTGAAGGAGCACGGCGTCAGCAAGGGCGATCGCGTGACGCTCTACATGCCGATGATCCCGGAGGCGGCCTACGCCATGCTCGCCTGCGCACGCATCGGTGCGGTGCACTCGGTGGTGTTCGGTGGTTTCTCGCCGGATGCCCTGGCTGGTCGCATCGTGGATTGCGCTTCCGATGTCGTGATCACGGCCGACGAAGGGCGTCGCGGCGGCAAGACCATTCCGCTGAAGGAGAATGTCGACAAGGCCATCGACATCGCCGCGAGGGACGGCATGCAGGTGCGCCATGTCATCACCACCCGCTGCACCGGCGCGAAGGTCACCATGCAGGAGGGTCGCGATGTCTACCTGGACGACGCGGCGGCAACGGTGTCGGCGGACTGCGAACCGGAAAGGATGAATGCGGAAGATCCCTTGTTCATCCTCTACACCTCCGGCTCGACCGGCAAGCCCAAGGGCGTGCTGCATACCACCGGCGGATACCTCCTGTATGCGTCGTTCACCCACGAGATGGTGTTCGATTACCAGCAAGGTGAAATTTACTGGTGCACGGCCGATGTCGGCTGGATCACCGGTCACAGCTACATTGTCTACGGGCCGCTGGCCAATGGCGCCACGACCCTGATGTTCGAGGGCGTGCCGAACTACCCTGATGTATCCCGCTTCTGGCAGGTTTGCGACAAGCACCAGGTGAACGTCTTCTACACCGCCCCGACCGCGATTCGTGCCCTGATGCGCGAGGGCGATGCGCCAGTGAAGAAGGCCTCGCGTTCCAGCCTGCGCGTGCTGGGCACGGTTGGCGAACCCATCAACCCGGAAGCCTGGGAGTGGTATTACCGCGTGGTCGGCGAGGAGCGCTGCCCGATTGTCGACACCTGGTGGCAGACCGAAACCGGCGGCATCCTGATCAGTCCGCTGCCTGCCGCAACCGAAACGAAGGCCGGCTCGGCAACCAGGCCGCTGTTCGGCATCCAGCCGGCGCTGGTCGACAACGACGGCAACATCCTCGAGGGAGCCACCGAGGGCAACCTGGTGATACTGGATTCCTGGCCCGGCCAGATGCGCAGCGTCTATGGCGACCACCAGCGGTTCGTCGACACTTACTTCAAGACCTTCCCGGGACGCTACTTCACCGGCGACGGCGCGCGACGAGACGAGGATGGCTACTACTGGATCACCGGCCGCGTCGATGACGTGATCAACGTGTCAGGTCATCGCATGGGCACTGCGGAAGTCGAAAGCGCGCTGGTGGCACATGACAAGGTGGCCGAAGCGGCCGTGGTCGGCTGCCCGCATGACGTCAAGGGCCAGGCCATCTATGCCTATGTCACCTTGAATGCCGGCGAAGCGCCCGGCGACGCCCTCGTTGATGAATTGAAGCAATGGGTGCGCAAGGAGATCGGACCGATCGCCACGCCGGAATTCATCCAGTGGGCACCCGGGCTGCCGAAGACGCGCTCGGGCAAGATCATGCGCCGCATCCTGCGCAAGATCGCGGCCAACGAACACGACCAGCTCGGCGACACCTCGACGCTGGCGGATCCCGGCGTGGTCGACGACCTGGTCGAGCATCGACTGAATCGATGATTGCCGAGAGAGCGCGACTTTGGCGTTTCGCCGGGTCGCGCTCTACACTTTGCCCATGAACCATTCCCTGAAGCGACATTCCGCCGTCGGCCTTGCCCTGCTGGGCAGCCTGCTGTTGCTCCCCGGCTGCGACTCGGAGCCGGATCGCAGCGCCCACACGAGCAGCAACGAGAGTTCGCTGGTCGAGCGATTCAGCGGCACGCTCAGCGATGCCAAGGTGGCGCCGGCGCCCAGTTTCGACGTCGCCGCGGTCAATGGCCGCGTGAGACTGGTCCGGGAGCTGATCCGCTGGGAAGAAGGGCTGGCCGAGAATGCCTACGTTTATTACGAAGACATCCCGGTGTACTTCCGCAGCGAGGGCGAATGGCTGGCACCGGACGCCGTGACAGGCAGCGACGATACGCGGGCCTACCGGATGAATGCCATGGCCGAGTATGGCGTCAACGGTGAATTGCTGAGCGCCGACAAGCGGCTCAATGGCGATCGCGTGCCATTGGACAAGGACGAGCCCGCCGACGTCATGATCCGCGGGCTGGACCTCCTCGAAGCCACCCGTGCGCAACTGGCGCCGCCAGACCACTGCGACTACAACAAGACCCTGCGCTGGCAGGACGTGCTGGCCACCGTCAGCGTGTCGGCTGGCGACAATTGCGATGCCGGCGGACTGAAGCTGTTCGTGCAGTCTGGCGGTCAGCGGCTGGCACTGACCTCTGCCCGCGATGGCGTGCTGGTCGACAGCTGGCTGGATGATTTCGACGGCGATGGCCGTGCCGAGATCCTGCTGGCCATCACTCGCACCACACCCGCGGAGCCGGGACACATCAAGGCTTTCCGGGTCGACGAGGATCGTCTGCAGGAAATCGAGCTGGGCGAAATGTCCACTGTCGATGCGCGCGGCTACACCGGCCAGGACATTTTCCATGTCCACGGCAATACCCTGTTGCGGCGTTTCCCGCTCGCCTGGTCGCGCCAGGACAGCAGCCAGTCCGGCAGCACGCCGATGCCGCGCTGGAAACGGTTGCGTTATGACTGGGGGTCCGAGCGCTGGGAAGCCGCGCAGCCACCTGCCCGCGAAGGCTGGCCGGATGGCTGGCGACCCGGTGAGGACTGGTGGCTCAGCACCGAAGGCGACGACTCGCCCGGGCGCCTGTCATGGCTGGAGAACAACCAGCTGGCAGGCCAGGCCGGCTGCAATCGCTTCACGGCCGGGGTGCTGCGCTTCCCGGGCAACGTGGTGCTGGTCGGCCCGCTGGCCATGACCCGTCGAGCCTGTCCCGGCCTGGAGGGAGAGGGTCCGCTTGCCGACCTGTCCGGCTTCTGGTTTGTCGAGCGGATCGGCGAGGGACTGCGGCTGAGCTCCCTGGAACGCTCCGCCGAACTGCGCTTCCTGCCGGCGCCGCGCCCGGCCCAGCCCTCGGAAGCGGCAGCCAGCAGCGAATAGGCCGCAATGGGCACATCAGCGGCTGGCAACCGCCTGCCCGCCTCTCTTATAATGCGTCCCCTGCCTGGACGGCTCGCCCGCCAGGCCACGAATTCAACAGCCGCCCGGAAGCCGGGCGCCACGTCAGGTAACAAGGCAGGTAGAGACAATGGATCAGGACCGCAAATTTCTGGACACCTTCTTGATCGTGATCGGCGCACTGATGCTGTTCACCGTCGCGATGTATTTCCTCGCCAATCACCTGGCCGAGAGCAACCTCGACACGGACAACAGCGAGAACCCCTATGCCATGGCCAAGGCTGCCCAGCAGCTCGAGCCGGTGGGCAAGGTGCTGACGACCGAGGACGAGCTGCCGGCTGCCCAGCCGGTGAAGGTTGCTGCCAGCAGCAACGGCGCGGCGGCCGAAGCGCTGAGCGGCGAAGCGGCCTACAACAAGGCCTGCATTGCCTGCCACGGTGCCGGTGTTGCCGGTGCACCGAAGTTCGGTGATGCCGCTGCCTGGACCGATCGCATTGCCCAGGGCAATGACACCCTCTACAAGCACGCCATCGAAGGCTACCAGGGCAGCGCCGGTTACATGCCGCCCAAGGGCGGCGCCAGCTACCTGAGCGACGAAGAGGTCAAGGCCGCCGTCGACTACATGGTGGAAGGCTCCAAGTAAGCCTCGCTGCAAAGAGACAGGAAGAAGCCCCTCGTCGAGGGGCTTTTTTTTGACCGTAATTTCTCAGGTCTTGAAGGAAAACCAGGTGGTCTCGGTTTCTTCCTGCCAGCCCCGCTTCCGGTAAAGCACCTGTGCCGGCTTGTTCGAGTGTTGCGTCTCCAGCATCAGGCCACCGGCGCCGGATTCACGCGCGTGGTTCTCCGCTGCTTCCAGCAAGGCATCGGCCACGCCCTGCCGACGGGCATGCACGGCGACGAAGAGGTCGTTCAGCACCCAGGTGCGGCAACAACGCACTGACGAAAACATCGGATAGAGCTGCGTGAAGCCGGCCGGCCCGCCGTCCAGCTCGGCGAGCAGAACGATCGACTCCCGATTTTCGAAGCGCTCTTCCAGGAAAGCGCGGGCTTTTCCCGGATCACCCGGTTGCGCATAGAAGACCCGGTAGGCGTCGAACATCATCGCCAGTTCAGGGAGATCATCCTGCGTGGCGGTTCGAACAGTGACCTTGCTCATGATGCGCCTTCCCCTGTGGACCTGCTGCCAGTCTGCCAGCAAATCACCCGGCACTGCTAGAATGCAGCATCGACATCTCGGGGCGGGGAATCCTCATGAAAACCGACTGGAGCCAGGCTGGCTCGCAAGAAAGAAATCAGGTCGACATGGCTCGGCTGGTGCAGGCGCTTGAACGTCGTGCGCCACTGGATGCCGCGGAGCTGCTGGCGCATTTCGATGATGCGACGGTGGTCGCGGCGTTCGAGGAGCTGCCCTCTTCCTTTGCCATGAAAGTGGCTGGCCATCTTGAAGAAGAACAATCCGCCCGCATCACACCCCTGCTGCCCGAGGAGCGCCGCCGGCAATGGGAGATCAACCAGCAGTTCGAGGCCGACACCGTCGGTCACCTGATGGAACCGGCCGTGGGTGTCTTCCCCGAGACAACTTCCGTTGCCGAGTGCCGGGCCTCGCTGCGCAAGCTGCTGGATGAAACCCTCTTTACCTACGCCTACTGCACCGATGCGCAGGGCTGCCTGTCCGGCGTGGTGGTGATGCGTGACCTGCTGTTCGCGGATGAAACCGCGCAGCTGCGAGACATCATGGTGCCGAATCCCTTCGTGCTGCTGCCGGACATGAAAATCCGCGACGCCGTGCACGAGGTTTTTTCGCGGCATTACCCGGTGTACCCGGTCACCAATAACGATGGCGAGCTCGTCGGTCTCGTTCCCGGCTACACCCTGGTCGAAGAACAGGCCGACCTGCTGGCTGCCACACCGGGCCGCATGGTCGGTGTGCAGAACGAAGAGCATGTCACCACGCCCTGGTTGCGTGCCTTCCGCTTCCGCCATCCCTGGTTGCAAGTGAACCTGCTGACGGCATTCATCGCCGCCGCGGTCGTCGGCGTGTTCGAGGAGACCATTGCGCAGATCGTGGTACTCGCTGCGTTCCTGCCGGTGCTCGCCGGGCAAAGCGGCAACACCGGTTGCCAGGCCATGGCCGTCACCCTGCGGGCAATGGCACTGGACGAGCTCGGCGGCAGCGGCAAGCGCAAGATGCTCTGGAAGGAAATGCGGCTGGGCTTGTTGAACGGCTTGCTGGTCGGCGTCACCGCCGCGATCGGCATGTGGTTCTACGCCAGCACCGATGCCAGCCTCCATGCCGTGCATCTCGGCGCGGTCGTGCTTGGCGCAATGACATTGAGCTGCATGCTGTCTGGCATGATCGGCGTGCTCGTGCCCTTGTTCCTGAAACGCATGGGCGCGGATCCGGCGACGGCCTCGGCCATCCTGCTGACCACCGCCACAGACGTCTTCAGCATGGGCATGCTGCTGGG
>JAWWBS010000034.1 GCA_033720895.1 Gammaproteobacteria bacterium | reverse complement strand
TCCACAGCGTCGAGGCGATCAGCGCGAACAGCATGCCCAGCGGTTCGACCGAGAAGGCTACTGGCAGTCCCGGCAGTGGCTCGGCCAGCACCACGCGACCCGTGTCGCCAGCCCGGAGTGCAGCATGAATGCTGAACGCCAACCAGGCGACCAGCGAACCGGTGGCGAGCGTCACGCCCTCGCGCAGGTTGGGCCAGCGGCCGGTCAGTGCAACGCCAACGGCGCCAATGAACGGCAGTGCAATGGCCCAGAGGATCAGTTCGGATGCGGGAAGCTGCAACATTACTGGCCTCCCTTCAGGAGTTCGATTGCCGTAGTGGCAATGTCAGCCGAAAATTCGGTGTCGAAACCGAACCAGATGTTGGCCAGCACCATGATCCACAGCGGGACCAGCAGCGCCAGCGGTGCTTCCTTGACCTCGGGATGCATGTCTTCTTCCGTATCCTGGAAAAACAGGGTTTCGACGATCTTCCAGACATAGATGACGGCCAGCAGCGAGCCGATCAGTACCAGGAAGGCGAGTGCCCAGTGCTGTTGTTCGACGGCGGCCAGCAACAGGTACCACTTGCTGATGAAACCGGCCGTGCCGGGCACGCCGATCAGGCTGAGACCGCCGATAACAATGCCGACCATGGTCCACGGCATCTTCCGGCCGACGCCGCGCATGTCGACCAGGCGGCTGGAACCGACGCGATAGATGATTGCGCCAATGCCCATGAACAGGGCCGCCTTCATCAGGGCGTGGTTGAAGACGTGGATGACGGTGGCGCTGTAACCGAGCAGGCTGCCGAAACCGATACCCATGGCCATGTAACCGATCTGTGCGACCGAGGAATAGGCCAGCAGGCGCTTGGCGTTTTGCTGGTAGATGGCATAGATCGATGCGCCGATGACACCGGCCACGCCGGCATACAGGAACAGGTCGGCGAATATGGACGAGGCCACGAACTCCGGCGAGAACACCGTCAGCACCATGCGCAGCATGACGTAGACCGCGACCTTGGTGGCAGTGGACGCGAGGAAGACGGTGATGGCATTCGGAGCATAGGTGTAGGCGTTCGGCAGCCACAGGTGCAGCGGGAACAGGGCCAGCTTCAGCGCGACACCGACCATGATGAAAGCGAACGCCGTGTAGACGGTGCGCATGCCCTCGACGTGCTGCAGGCGTTCGGCCATGTCGGCCATGTTCAGGGTGCCCGTCTGGGCAAACAGCAGGCCGACGCCGATCAGGAAGAAAGTCGCGCCGATGGTGCCGAGAATCAGGTACTGGTAGGCCGCGGTCAGGGCGCGGCGATCACGGCCCATCGCAACCAGTGCATAGGTCGACAGCGACGAGATCTCCAGGAACACGAACAGGTTGAAGATGTCGCCGGTCATCACGATGCCCAGCAGGCCGGTCAGGCACAGCAGGAAAGCGGCATAGAACAGCGGCAGTTTCCGCTGGCCGATTTCCGCCGGCACGCTCTTCCAGGCATAGGGCAGGGTGATGGCACCGATACCGGCGACCAGCATGGCCAGGAAGGCGTTCAGTGCGTCGATGCGATACTCGATACCCCAGGGCGGCGCCCAGCCACCCAGCGCGTAGCTGATCGGGCCGCTGGCGAGCACCGTGACCAGCAGGGTGATGGTGAGCGCGAACACCGTCCAGGTCGTCAGCAGGCTGCCGAACCACGGCAGGCGGCCGGCGGGCAGCATGCTGACCAGCGGTGCGGCCAGCAGGGGCACGACCACCACGAGCACGCTCAGGTGCTGGAGAAAGCTTGCGTCAGTCACAGCGATTCATCCTTGGCGTGAATTTCGTCTTCTTCGATGGTGCCGTAGGCTTCCTTGATGCGAACGACCAGCGCCAGGCCAAGCGCGGTGGTAGCCACGCCGACCACGATGGCGGTCAGGATCAGGACGTGCGGCAGCGGATTGGAATAGCTGGCATAGCCTTCGGCCACGATTGGCGTGGTGCCACCCGCGACGTTGCCAAGGCTGATGTACAGCAGGAATACCGATGTCTGGAAAATGTTCAGTCCGGCAATCTTCTTCACCAGGTTGTTGCGGCTGAGCACGGTGAAAAAGCCGGCCATCATCAGGAAGATGACAATCCAGTAGTTGTAATGGCTGAGGAGCAGCTCGGTCATGGGCGGGCCCTCCCGGCAAAGGCAAAGAATATGATCAGCATCACCGAGGCGACGGTAATGCCGACGCCCAGCTCGATCACGATGATGCCGACGTGCTGGCCGGCAAGGTCGTTTTCCAGCAGGGCGCTGTAGTTGAGGTAGTTGCCGCCCTTGAGCAGTGCCACGACGCCCGTCAGGCCGTACAGCAGCAGGCCGACACCGGCCAGCACGCGGATGACCGCGGGCGGAATCACGCGCTCTACCGTGTCGATGCCATAGAGCAGGCCATACAGGATGAATGCCGCGCCGAAGATCACGCCGGCCTGGAAGCCGCCGCCCGGGCTGTAGTCGCCATGGAACTGCACGTACAGCGCAAACAGGATGATCAGCGGGATGGTGAACTTGGCGATGACCCGCAGGATGAGATGGTGATTCATTCCTTCACCTCCTGCTCGTCTTCCTCTTCCTCGCGACGACGCAAGCCGATCAGCAGCAGCACGCCGACACCGGCCGTGAAGATCACGGCGACTTCGCCGAGCGTATCGAAACCACGGTAGCTGGCCAGCACGGCGGTCACGAGATTCGGCACGCCGGTCTCTGCCATGCCTTGCTCGACATAGCGCTCGGCCACGTGGGTGTGGATCGGAGCGTCAGCGTCACCGAAGGCGGGCAGGTCCATGGTGCCGTAGACCAGCGTGGCACCCGTGATGGTCACCAGCAGCAAGGGCAGCCAGGGGCGATGGCTCGGCGCCTTCTCCTCGAAACCCTTGGTCAGTGCCAGCGTGGCCAGCATCAGCACGGTCGATATGCCGGCGCCTACCGCAGCCTCGGTAAAGGCGACGTCGGCCGCGTCCATGACCACGAACAGGCCCGCGGACAGCAGGCTGAAAATGCCGAACAGCATGATCACGGCAAACAGGTTGCGGATGCGAATGACCGCCACGGCGATCACTGCCAGGAAGGCCAGCAGCGTGATGTCGATGATGATGTCGGTCACGAGCCGTCTCCTTCTGCATGGCGTTCCATCGTGTCCTGGCCACCTTCCAGCGCGCGCAGGCCGCTGTGCAGGGCGGCGTTGGCCAGTGCATGCGAAGCTGTCGGGCTGGTGAAAAACAGGAAGGCGAAAATCAGGAACAGCTTGAAGGTCACCAGCGACAGCCCGGCCTGGAAAGCAAGGCCGAGCAGGATCAGGGCGGCGACCATGGTGTCGGCCAGGCCGGCTGCATGCATGCGACTGAAGAAGTCCGGCATGCGGTGCATGCCAATGCCGCCGATGATGCCGAGCAGGCCGCCGGCGACCAGGCAGGTCCAGCTGAGAATGTCGAGCAGCTCGGTCATGACTGCACCTCCTGTTCGTCATCACTGTCGCTGGCAGCATGGAAATTGCCTTGCTCGACCAGCTTCAGCACGGCGACGATGCCGATGAAATTGATCAGGGCATACACCAGCGAGATGTCGAGCACGTCGGTGCGGCCGGACAGGAAGGCAAACACGGCAATCAGCAGCACCGTCTTGGTGCCGAACATGTTCACCGCCAGGATGCGATCGAACAGGGTCGGGCCGGCCATGGCGCGCGCCAGCGCGAGGCCCATGGTGGCGAGAATGGCAATGGCAGCAACGGCATACATCATGACGCCTTCTCCTTGTCTTCCGGCACGCGGCGGGCCATGCGCTCGGCCTCCAGGTCCTCGGCTGTCTCGCGGGCGAGGGCATGGACGAGAATCTCGTTACCCTCCATCCGCATCGATACGGTGCCTGGCGTCAGGGTGATCGAATTGGCGTAGATCACCCGCCCGAGGTCGGTCTGCTGCGGCATCTTCACCGTGAAGGTTCGCGGGCTGATGCTGCGCTGGCCCTTCAGGATGCGTATGGCCACGTCGATGTTGGCCAGCACGATTTCCTTGCTCAGCCAGGCCCAGAAGCGAACCAGCTTGCCGGTCATGTGTACCGGGTAGCTCTCGTGGTCGACGACTTCCATGCGCAGGGCGAGAAAGACGGTAAACAGGGTCGAGGCGATGCCCAGCGAAATCAGCAGCGCGTCGTAATGTCCTGACATCAGCAGCCACAGGGCGAGCAGGGCTGCTGTCAGGCTGATGGCGTGTTTCACGATGGAGACTCCGTGTTGGCCGGAATGCCTGGAATAAACCGAGGCGCCGGATTATAGCAACGGGCTTTCGACAGACGGAAGCCGCACCGGACGAGGCGGAGAGCATCCCCGAAGGGGACTCTTATTAATAGGGGCAGCAGAAAAAAAATGCTTTTTCGCTGCAGCAGCGGGTTCTTGGCCGGCCTAACGACCGAAAACCCGCCGCAACAGCTCCGTGGTGCGAGCTGCCGGGTCGTTTCGAATCGCCGCTTCTTCCTCGGCCAGGTAATGGAAGAGCCCACCCAGGGCACCGTCGACCACGTGTTCGGTCAGGTCGGCCTTGACGTCTGGCAGGAAGGGCAGGGCGTCGTACTTCTGCATGGTTTCGTCATAGGTGCGGATGGCGCCGACCTCCAGCATGGCCTCGTCGATGATCGGCCGCATGCGCTCGGCCAGCTCGGCGGTCATGGCCTGCTTGAAATACTGCGTTGCGGCATCGTCCGGGCCGTTATAGATGTCCATCACGTCCCGCAGGCTCATCTGCCGGATGGCCGACCAGAAAACGTCACGGGCAGCGGGTGCTGCACGCTCGGCCGCCCGGTTCAGCTTCAGTTCGAGTTCGTCGCCGTAACGTCCCAGCCCGATCTTGCTCAGCGCCTCGTCCACCTCGCGAAGCTGTGCGGGCAAGGGGATATGGATCAGCGGATCGTCCTGGAAGGCATCGACGGCGCCGAGTTCGTCGGACACCCGTCCCGTGCCAACTTTCAGTGCTTCGCGCAGGCCGGCTTCGATGTCGGCCTGGGTCAGGCCCTGGTTGCTGCCGATCTGCTCGGCCACCTGGCCGGCACCACGCAGCAGGTCTTCCTTGGTGCAGGCGCTCAGGGCAAGACCTGGCAGCAGGATGAAAATCAGGGCGGGGATTCTGGTGTGCGGCATGGGATATCTCCGGCGGTGTTTTTCCTGAGAATACTGCATCGCGAGTGGGCGTGCCGGGACAAAAAAAAGCGGCTCCTGTTGCCAGGAACCGCTTCGATTGGTGGGTGGTACTAGGATCGAACTAGTGACCCCTGCCGTGTGAAGGCAGTGCTCTACCGCTGAGCTAACCACCCGATAATCGCTGCCCGGGCCACAAACCCCGAGCTGGCCGCGCATTTTAGGGGGTCCGGCCCCGGCGGTCAATTCACCTCTCTGGCGCAGGCTCAGTCCTGGTAGCGCTGCATGACCAGGGTGGCGTTGGTGCCACCAAAGCCGAAGCTGTTGGACATGACGCGCTCGATCGGCCCTTCCTCGGTCTTCATCAGCACCGGCAGGCCTTCGGCGGCCGGGTCGAGATTCTCGATGTTGGCCGAGGCGGCCTTGAAGCCGTCGCGCATCATCAGCAGGCAGTAGATCGCTTCGTGCACGCCAGCGGCGCCCAGCGAGTGGCCGGACAGCGACTTGGTGGAAGAGAAGGCCGGCATCTTGTCGCCGAACACGTTCTTCACCGCGCCGATCTCGGCCTTGTCGCCGGCCGGGGTCGAGGTGCCGTGGGTGTTGAGGTAGTCGATGTCGCCATCAACCGTCTTCAATGCCATCTGCATGCAGCGCTCGGCACCTTCGCCGGACGGGGCGACCATGTCGTGGCCATCAGACGTGGCGCCATAGCCAACGACCTCGGCGTAGATCTTGGCACCGCGGGCCTTGGCATGCTCGAGCTCTTCCAGCACGACCATGCCGCCACCGGAGCCGATGACAAAGCCGTCGCGGTCCGCGTCGTAGGCGCGCGAAGCCTTGTCCGGGGTGTCGTTGTACTTGCTGGACAGGGCGCCCATGGCATCGAACATGCAGCTCAGCCCCCAGTGCAGCTCTTCACCACCACCGGCAAACACGATGTCCTGCTTGCCGAGCTGGATCTGCTCCATGCCGGCGCCGATGCAGTGCGCCGAGGTGGCGCAGGCCGAGGCGATGGAGTAGTTCAGGCCGCGGATCTTGAACGGCGTGGCCAGGCAGGCCGAGACCGTCGAGGTCATGGTGCGCGGGACCATGTAGGGCCCGATACGGCGCACGCCCTTGTTGCGCAGGATGTCGGCTGTTTCGATCTGCCATTCCGGCGAACCGCCGCCGGAGCCGGCGATGATGCCGGTCATTTCATTGGAGACGTCCTTCTCTTCCAGGCCGGCATCCTCGATGGCATTGGCCATGGAGATGTAGGCCCAGGCTGCAGCATTGCCCATGAAGCGCTTCATCTTGCGGTCGATGTGCGCATCGATGTCGATCTCGGGCTTGGCCGAGACCTGGCTGCGGAAGCCGAGTTCGGCGTACTCCGGGTTGGCGATGATTCCCGAGCGGCTCGTCCGCAGGGACTTGCTGACTTCGTCCAGGGTGTTGCCCAGGCAGGACACCACACCCATTCCGGTAATTACGACGCGTCGCATGCAATATTCCTCAGAAACTGTCAGTGGATTGGAACAGGCCAACGCGCAGGTCGCTGGCGGTATAGATTTCGCGGCCATCGACCAGCATGCGGGCATCGCCGATGCCCATGATCAGCTTGCGCTCGACCAGTCGCTTGATCTCGATTTCGTACTGCACCAGCTTGGCGGTCGGCAGCACCTGGCCGAAGAACTTCACTTCGCCGGCGCCCAGTGCCCGGCCACGGCCGGGATTGCCGCGCCAGCAAAGGTAGAAGCCGACCAGCTGCCACATGGCATCCAGGCCCAGGCAGCCCGGCATTACCGGATCACCCTCGAAATGGCACTGGAAGAACCAGAGATCCGGGTTGATGTCGAGTTCGGCACGGATGAAGCCCTTGCCGGCGCTGCCGCCGTCGGCCGTGATCTCGGTGACGCGGTCCATCATCAGCATGTTGGGCAGCGGCAGGCGGCCATTGCCGGGGCCGAACATCTTGCCGTGGCCGGCCTCGAGCAGTTCCTCGCGGGTAAAGCTGTTCTTGTCTTTGAAACTCATGTTCTTCCCGAATCTGGGTGGCTTGTCGAAAGTTGCAGAGTATAACGCGGGACAGGGGGGTGAAGTCTCGCAAAATCGACGCTGATTTCGAGATTCGGGCAAGGTTCAAACGCTTGTTTTGATTATGAATTATGGCGCTGCATCACCCGCCGGGCTGCCACGCAGCAGCCGGCCGAGGAAGCTGAAGTAATGGTCGATGTGGGTCTGGCCGTCGATATCCTGCAGCAGCCAGGGATTCATCAGGGTGTGGCGGAGGATGTAGATCCGGTCCTGGTCGTCCGCCGACTCGATGCCCAGTCGCTCCAGCAAGGTGGCGAAATGAGTCGCACCGAGGCCCTCGCGGGTCAGGGTGGTGTAGGAGCCGAAGAACTCGCGAACCTGCACGGGCTGGCCCGGGTCGATCCGGACCTGGTCGATGATCCTGCGAGTGAAGCGATTCATCTCCCGCAGGGACGTGTTCCCGCGGACATTGAAGGCCAGGCATGCCAGGTTGCTGTCCGGTTCGATGGGCAGCAGCAGGCAGATATCGTTCTCGAGTTCGCGGGCAAGTGCCAGCGCAGCATCGTAAAAGGCCTCGGTGGCGTGCAGCGTCCGCTCGATGATGCGGCCAAGGTTGTCGCGATCCAGTGGCAGCACCGACTGGCTGACAAAGACACCGGCGGCCGCTGCGCCGCTTTTCGAGCCCTCGAGAATGTATTTGCCGAGTGCGCGGAAGCGTGCCCGGTAGCTGTCGTCCTGGCGTTCCGGGTCGAAGACGTAATCGGCATCGTGCGCCACGAAGGGCATCATGCGCTGGTCGCGATAGACAATCGCGCCGGCGCCGAAGGGTACGAAACCGAGCTTGTGCGGATCGATGGTGACCGATTCCGTGCGAGCCAGCGCGCCAAATGCCGCATGCACGGTTTCGCTCGGGAAATACTTGAACTGCTGCCGTACTTCCTCGTGTGGCACCAGGCCGCCATCCGGATTGCGGAACAGGCTGGTCAGGTAACCGCCCCAGGCGCCATCGACATGCACGGGTGCGTAGATGCCGCGTTCGGCCATCTGGTTGCGGATGGCCAGCATGTCGGCAATCGGATCGACGGTGCCGTACTCGGTGGTGCCCAGCACGCCTACCAGGCCGATGACCGGTTGCCGCCTGGCGGCGCAGTCGGCGAGCGTCGTTTCCAGGGCTGCCATGTCCATGCGCATGCCGGTTTCCGGAATGACCCTCAGCTGTGCCTCACCAAGGCCCAGCAACTTCATCGCCTTGGCCCAGGAGTAATGCGCCGTGACCGGCAACAGCAGCACCGGCGGCTGCCAGTCCGGATGACGGCTGGCAAATTCGTGCCAGCCCAGGTGTTCGACGCGTTCCAGCTTCACGGCCTTGAGCAGCGACCTTGCCTCGTCGGTTGGCAGCGACTGCAGCATGGCCTGGAAGTCGTCCGCGAGGACCAGGATGTCGTCGGTCGAGAGATTGGCCAGCGTCCAGCTGTCGTGCCCGGCGAGGTCCTGCTTGCCATGCACCAGCTCATGGCCACTGGACGCCAGCGCGCGCTTCAGGGCCAGCGGCCAGCAGCGCAAGGCCCGTTGCATGTGCAGGGCTTCGTAGTTGGCGACGGTACCGCCGGAGGTAATGTGGCCGAAGGCGCAATCCGCCTCGCTCTCGTTCGTGTTGAATCCGAGCATGCGGGCAATCTGCAGGCCGGCCGAAATTTCCATGTCGAGGGTGACGGGGGCGGCTTCATCGACCACGTTGTTCGGGTTGTAGGGCAGGGTCATCATCTGCGCGATCAATGCCGGCAGCAGCGTGTCGCTGGCCATGTGGCCGATGTAGCGTGGTGATGAAAACGGCACGGATCGTTTCAGCGCCGCGCTGAGACGATGCAGCTCGGCCGACATGCGCGCGATCATGGCGGTGTATTCGGGATCATTGGCCGCCAGCGTCGGGATCGCCGGCGGATCCTCGGGGTGGAAATTCCGACGCCAGTAGACATGGTCGCGCAGGAATTCCAGCAACATCTTTTCGAAGATGTCGTTGTTCTCGCCATACGGGCCCAGGAACAGGGAATTGATGAAGCCGTCTTTCATGCCTTCCTCCTGCATCGCATTAGAATCCAGGTTCGCGCGATTCGCCTTGACGCAGGTCAACGCCGAGTTGAATGGCGGTCCGGGCAGGGAGGGGCTGTATACTGGTGGCGCGTCCATTGATAGAGAGAACACGAGTGTCCGAGTCCGAGCAGAAACTTCCCGCGAACCTGGCGTCGGCGTTCAAGGCCTATGACATCCGGGGTCGGCTACCCGATGAACTGAACGAATACGCCGCGTACCGGATCGGCCTCGCTTATGGCGAGCTGTTTGGTCCGGGCAAGGTTGCCGTGGGCAGGGATATTCGCCTGTCAGGACCGACGATGGTCGCTGCATTGACCCGGGGCTTGCTGGAGAGTGGTTGCGACGTGATGGACCTCGGCATGGTCGGTACGGAAGAGGTCTACCATGCGGTGGCGCACCAGAAGCTGAAGGGCGGGATTGCAGTAACCGCCTCGCACAATCCCGCTGACTACAACGGCATGAAACTGGTGCGCGAGGATGCGCGGCCGATCTCGGCCGATACAGGGTTGAAGGAGTTGCTGGATTTCGTGCAATCGGGAAAGGAACCGACCGTTGAACGCAAGCCCGGCAAGCGCATCGAGCTTGATGGCAAGGCTGCCTACATCGATGACCTGCTGGCTTACGTGAAAGCTGTCGACCTGAGGCCCTATCGCATCGTGGCCAACTGCGGAAACGGTTCGGTCGGTCCTGCACTGGAAACGTTGCGGGAACACCTGCCTTTCGAATTTACCGTGCTGCAAGGCGAGCCGGATGGCGAGTTTCCGAATGGCGTGCCAAACCCGTTGCTGATGGAGAACCGGCAGCTGACCGCTGACGCGCTGGCCGAGGCCGCAGCCGACTTTGCCATTGCCTGGGACGGGGACTTCGATCGCTGCTTCTTCTGGGACGAGAACGGCCGTTTCATCGAGGGCTATTACGTCATCGGCCTGCTGGCTCAGCGGCTGTTGCGCGACCACCCGGGTGCGAAGGTCGTGCATGATCCGCGCCTGTACTGGAACACGGTCGATGTGGTGTCGCGCGCAGGGGGCAAGCCCGTCATGAGCAAGTCAGGACATGCCTTCATCAAGGAGCGCATGCGCATCGAGGGTGCGATCTATGGTGGTGAAATGAGCGCGCATCACTATTTCCAGTCATTTTCGTATTGCGACAGTGGCATGGTACCGATGCTGCTGGTGGCTGCGCTGATGAGCGAGACGGGCGAGCCCTTGTCGGCGCTGGTAGATGACATGATCGAGCGCTACCCCTGCTCGGGTGAAATCAACCGCACGGTCGATGATCCGGATGCCTTGCTGAAACGTATCGAGGATGAATACGCCGGTGGTGCGAACCGGGTTGATTACACTGATGGGCTTTCCATCGACCATGCCGACTGGCGTTTCAATATTCGCAAGTCGAATACCGAGCCGCTGGTGCGTATCAATGTCGAGGCGCGTGGCGACAGGTCGTTACTGGAAACAAAGACGAAGGAACTGCTGCGCCGGATCGAAGCAAGCTGAAAGGCAGTTGCCGGTACTCATTCCAGTAAAAGGCCTTTTCCTATCCGGATGACCCAGTCCGGGTTGCCGCGCTCGGCAATTTTCCAGGGTACGCGTTTCTCTGACAGTTCTGCGAACAGCATGTGCGGCTCGCGATGCACGACAAGTCGCAGGATGTCATTCTCCCCCAGGCTGTCGACGGCCTCCATTGCCAGGATCAAGGGCTCCGGTGCAGGCTTGCCGCGGACATCGAGTTCTATTTCGCGCATGGGCTTCTCCTCCATTCGACGCCACTTTGCCATGGCCACGGTCGGCTGCCTTGATTCAAATCAAGGTGCTGCTCCGACAGCTCGCATAGTCTGCCCCGGTCGAAATACCGGAGATCGCCATGGAACTTGTCTGTCCCGCCGGGAGCCTGGCTGCATTGGATGCAGCAATCAATTCGGGCGCCGATTCGATTTACGTCGGCCTAAGGGACGGCACCAATGCGCGCAGTTTTCCCGGCCTGAATTTTTCTTCAAGCCAGCTTGAGGATGCTCGCAAACTGACCTTGCAGCATGGTCGGAAGCTTTTCCTTGCGGTAAACACGTATGCACAGGCAGGTCGCTGGTGTGAGTGGCAGCGGGCTGTCGATATTGCGGCAGGTGTCCACGTGGATGCATTGATCGCTGCGGACATGGGAGTCCTCGATTATGCAGCGTCGCGACATCCAGGCCTCGACCTGCATCTTTCGGTGCAGGGATCGGCGACAAACTGGCGGTCCTTGCGCCTGATGCACGGCATGTTCGGCATCAAGCGAGCGGTATTGCCAAGAGTCCTTTCATTGAAACAGGTCGAAAGACTGGTCGACGACAGTCCCGTGCCACTTGAAGTCTTCGGCTTCGGCAGTCTGTGCATCATGGTAGAAGGTCGATGCCAGTTATCTTCATACGTAACAGGTCAGTCGCCCAATACCTGCGGTGTCTGTTCTCCCGCGAAGTTCGTGCGCTGGAACGACACGCCGGACGGGCTGGAGAGTCGCTTGAATGGCAAGCTGATCGATCGATTCGAACCGGGCGTCAAGGCGGGGTACCCGACCGTCTGCAAGGGACGTTACGACATGGAAGGCCGCATGCTGCATGCCCTTGAAGAACCGGTGAGCCTGAATACCATGAGCATCCTGCCTCGCTTGCTGAAGGCAGGTGTGGTTGCCATCAAGCTGGAAGGCCGGCAGCGCAGTCCTGCCTACATCAAGCAGGTTGCTGGCGTATGGCGGTCGGCCATCGATGCGGTACTGCGTGATCCCGACGGCTACACGACGCAGCTCGCCTGGGACCAGGTTCTAGCCGCGGTATCAGAAGGCGCACAGACAACACTCGGCGCATACACGAGGAGCTGGCAATGAACACTGTCAATCCGGCGGAGCGCAGGCTGCAGCTGGCTGTCGGTTCCATACCGTATTTCTGGCCGAAGCAGCAGGTCGAGGATTTCTATGCCGCACTTGTGAAGCTGCCTGTCGATACCGTGTACATCGGTGAGACCGTCTGTTCGAAACGGCGTGCGCTGTCAGCTGGGGACTGGTTCGAGCTTGGCTGCATGCTGAGCGATTCCGGCAAGGAAGTCGTGTTGTCATCGCTGGCCTTGATCGAGGCATGGTCGGAACTGTCGATGCTGAAGAAGCTGGCAGCCAACTTCCGGTTCATGATCGAGGCGAACGATCTTGCTGGCGTTGATGTCGCGATCGAGCATAAACAGCGTTTCGTCACCGGACCGACCGTCAATATCTACAACGGCCATACCTTGTCCACACTGGTGTCAAAGGGCCTGCAACGGTGGGTGCCACCGGTCGAGCTTTCCGCTGAAAGCATTCGCGCCATCCTCGATGAATTCAGCGAGCTGCGTGGCTACGCTTCGGAAAGCCGCGTGGAAACCGAGGTGTTCGGTTACGGGCGCCTGCCGCTGGCGCACTCGGCACGTTGCTTCACGGCGCGCTACCACGGCCGCACCAAGGATACCTGCCGCTTTGCCTGTCTCGAAAATCCGCAGGGGCTTCCCGCCAGGACACGTGATGGCGAGCCCTTCCTGCGACTGAACGGGATCCAGGTCCAGTCGGATGCCGTGCATGCCGTTACAGATGTTGAATCGCTTGAAGCGGCAGGTGCGACTCGGCTGCGCTTGTCGCCGACGGGCGACGATTTCCTCGATGTCGTGACCGTTTATGCCGACCTGCTCGATGGCAAGCCCGCGACGCTTCCGGGAGAGAACCTGGTCGCGGGTTACTGGTTCGGTCAGCCGGGAATGGCGCCGGCACCGGGGGGCTGAGCCGGGACGCGATCGGCGGCCCATTCCATCACGCGCAACAGGGGTGGGGGCAGGGCGGCCAGGTCCGTGGCGTCCAGCAGGTTCTTTATGATCAGTCCCAGCTCGGTGTCGCCTTCCATTACCAGGTGGCGATGAAAGAACAGGGTATCCGCATCGACGCGTTTGACAGCGAGCCACAGGAAGGCCGCCAGCGGCCCGCGGATCTCCACGTCGGGCTGCCGGCCACTGGTAACAACCAACCGTGTACCGGACTTGCTGAAGCCCAGGCGAATGCCGAGATCGTCCACGACCACGGCAAACTCGCTTCCGGCAAGCATGTCCAGCTCTCCCTGCTCCAGGTAACTGGCAAATACATGTTGCAGCAGTCGCTCAACTGGCAGTTGCAAGGCAGTCCGTGGCATCCCCTTGCCGAGATGTCGGAAGACGTTCGGCAGGCGCGGACAGGCTTCGGCGCGGGTGTCATGCCCGGTCGATGGATTGCTTTGCATCACGAGACCCTCCTGGCTTTTCGCAATCCTCCCACCCGTCGTGTCACCTGGCCTTGATGCAGGTCAAGGCCGTTCACAGGCCTGATCCGTATCTTGCGAGCACATTCGCTAGTTGCGACGCGCAAGAGGACACCGATGGAAACCAGCTGGGAGTTACTGGACATGCGTGCGCGCATGAGACTTATCGATACCCAGCTGGTGATCCTGCTGGCGCGTCGCTTCGAGATCATGCGTGACATCCGTGCTTACAAGCAGGCCCGGCAGCTGCCACTGATCGACCGGCAGCGCGAAAAGGAAGTGCTTTCGCAAGCACTGGACCTGGGCCTGTCCATGGGTGTGCCTGACTCGATCATTCGCAGCCTTTACCGCCAGATGTTCGAGCATGTCCGCGGCGTTGATCCGGGGAAGGGCTTGATGGAGATCAAGGCAGAAAGCGCTGCTGGCATGGAAACTTTCGATCAAGCGCCGGGAAACCGGTGATTTCTACTTAAAGAGGTAAGTGTCATGACTGATACAAAACGGTTGTGGTGGACACTGGCAGCAATCATGACAGTGTCCTTTGGCATCCTCGGCTGGATGGGCGGCGAGATCTACCGCACCATGCCGCCGGTGCCGCAAGCCTATGTCGCGGACAGCGGCATCACTCTCTACACCTATGACGACATACAGAAGGGCCGCAAGGTCTGGCAGTCCACGGGTGGTCACCAGCAGGGCTCCATCTGGGGTCATGGTGCCTACGTGGCGCCGGACTGGACCGCTGACTGGCTGCATCGCGAAGCTGTTGCACTGCTCGACATCTGGTCGGAGCAGGAATATGGCGTGAAGTACGCAGCGCTGGATGTCGAGGCACAGGCCGGCCTGGAAGCGCGGCTCAAGACCGAGATGCGCAGCAACACCTACGACGAGAAATCGGACACGGTGAGCATTTCGAACAATCGTGCCATGGCCATCATGCAGACGGCCGCGCACTACGCAAAGCTGTTCAGTGATCATCCGGATTACGAGGCGCTGCGCGAGGATTACGCCATCCGCAACAATCCGGTCGAGGACCCGTCGCGTCGCGAGGCGCTGGGTGCATTCTTCTTCTGGTCGGCCTGGGCGGCAACCACGAATCGCCCGAACGACACGATCACCTACACGGCGAACTGGCCGTCGGAGCCGCTGGTCGGCAACAAGCCGACGGGTGCCGCGTTCATGTGGACCATCATTTCCATCATGGTGCTGCTGGCCGGTATCGGTGCGCTGGTCTGGTACCACGCGCGCAGCATGGAGCACGACGAGCGTCCGACGCCGCCAAGCATCGATCCCTTGCACAACCTGAAGCCGACGCCATCGATGAAGGCGACCATCAAGTACTTCTTCGTCGTGGCGGCTTTGTTCGCCGTGCAGGTATTGCTGGGTGCGATCACGGCGCACTACGCAGTGGAGGGTCATTCCTTCTATGGCTTCAACCTGGCTGACGTCCTGCCGTATGCCGTCACCCGCACCTGGCACACGCAGCTTGCGGTGTTCTGGATCGCGACTGCCTGGCTGGCCACGGGCCTGTACATCGCGCCGGCGATTTCCGGGCATGAACCGAAGTTCCAGCGCCTTGGCGTGAACTTCCTGTTCGTCTGCCTGCTGATCATCGTGGTCGGCTCCATGGCAGGGCAGTGGTTCGCCGTGATGCAGAAGCTCGGCCTGGACATCAACTTCTGGTTCGGTCACCAGGGTTATGAGTACGTCGATCTCGGCCGCTTCTGGCAGATCTTCCTGTTCATCGGCCTGATGCTCTGGCTGGTGCTGATGGGTCGCGCATTGTGGCCGGCACTCAAGAACAAGGACGAGGGCCGTCCGCTGGTTGTCATCCTGTTCCTGTCGGTCATCGCCATCGGCCTGTTCTATGGTGCCGGCCTGATGTGGGGCCAGGAAACGCACCTCGCCATGGTCGAGTACTGGCGCTGGTGGGTGGTGCACCTGTGGGTCGAAGGCTTCTTCGAAGTGTTCGCCACGGCAGTCATCGCCTTCCTGTTCACGCGCCTTGGCCTGGTGAAGACCAGCCACGCGGTCACCGCGATCCTGTTCGCCACGATCGTGTTCCTGACCGGTGGCATCCTCGGTACCTTCCACCACCTGTACTTCACCGGCACGCCGACCGCCGTGATCGCACTCGGTGCGACCTTCTCGGCGCTGGAAATCGTGCCGCTGGTACTGATCGGCTTCGAAGCCTGGGAGAACTACAAGCTGTCGTATGCCGCTCCCTGGGTGCGCATCTACAAGTGGCCCATCCTGTTCTTCATCGCGGTCGCGTTCTGGAACCTGGTGGGTGCCGGCCTGTTCGGCTTCCTGATCAACCCGCCACTGGCGCTGTACTACATGCAGGGCCTGAACACGACGGCGCTGCATGGCCACACCGCACTGTTCGGCGTGTACGGCATGCTGGGCATCGGCCTGATGCTGTTCTGCCTGCGCGGCCTGACGTATCGCCAGGAATGGGACGAGAGCCTGCTGAAGACAGCGTTCTGGTCGCTGAACGGCGGTCTTGCCGCGATGGCCTTGTTCAGCCTGCTGCCGATGGGTCTCTACCAGGTCTGGGCCAGCGTCACCGAAGGCTTCTGGTTCGCCCGCTCGGCCGAGTTCGTGCAGCAGCCACTGATGCATGCCTTCGTGTGGATGCGTGTACCGGGTGACATCCTCTTCAGCGTCGGTGTGCTGGCGATCGCCTGGTTCGTGGTTCGGTTGTTCATCGGCCCACGGCGCAAGCGCCAGGAAGAGGGCGTGCTTGCAGACGGGGCGATCAGCGCCGACTGATCCCTCGAGCATGCGAGCTGGCTGCGTTCGTAGCAGTCAATGGAATGCCACGGCTTAACGCCGTGGCATTTCTTTTTGGGAATATTGGCAAAAATTTCTTTTTCATCGATGTTAGGGTATTTACAATAAATTCTTGTGCAATCCTAAACTTCGTACCGGGATGAGACTGTGGAGGCTGCCATGACGTGGGATGAGGCCAGAGGGAGTTACGTGAAGCTCGTGTCGCGCTGTGCGCTGGCTGCTTGTTTCCTGGCCGTGCTGCTGCTTGGCATCCCCGTGCTGCTGCCTGGAGCCGGCAATCCGGGTCAGCTTTCCGCCTTGAGTGTGCTGGGCATGGCAGTCGGTGCGCTCGGGGTGCTGGGATTGCAACTCGGCCGGCTCCGTATATCGGCGCTTGCGGGCCTCTTCCTGATGCTGGCCGGCACCTTTGGCTTGCTGTCATTGCTGCTCGCCTACTCGGGACTCGGGGCAGGCGTCACGACACTCGGGCGCTGGATGCTTGAATTCCAGTCCCTGCCACTCAATGTCGCCGGGCCGTTCTTCTTCACAGGTTTCGTGATTTTCCAGCTTGCCCGCCGCGAGGTGAGACCGTCTTACCTGCAGTTCGGGGTTGCGGTCTGTATCGCCGCCTTCGTGATTGTCGCCGGCGCGTGGCTGGTCGAGGCAACCGTACTTGATGTCACGGCCAGCAAGCTGCTGCATCGTCGACCAACGGCTGCGGAAATCGTGATGCTGTTTTCCTTCCTCCTGGCCCTGCTTGCCACGGTGCTCGCTGCGAGCGATATCGACTGGAGCAATGCAATGATGCTGGTGCCGCAGCTCGCATTCATGCTGGTACTGGCAAGCAGTTTCAACCTGTGGATGTTCCTGGTCGAAAAGGAACAGACCATCATTCTCGCGGAGACACAGGATCATGCAGAGCGGCTGGAGTCGGCCCTGCGCCAGCAGCAGGAGGAGCGTCTCGCCGCGCTGGACCGGATGGCCACTCGCTACATGCTGCATGAAAGTCAGCTGGAGAGGGCGACCTGGCGCGTCGATGCCGAGAACTACCTCTCATCCTACCCCGAGCTGCTGGGCGTGCTGATTGTCGGTCCCGACGAAATCGTCCGGTGGAGCTTGCTGTCAGGTTCCGAACTCGATCTTGATGGCACGAACTTCGGCAGCGATTCGCTGCATTCCCAGTTGCTGGAGCGTGCGAGAACGGTCGAACAGGTGCTCGTCAGCGAACCCATGCCGCTGCTTCGTGGCGAAGAGGGCGTCATGCTGTTGTTTCCGCTCAGCCAGGGCGCCGAGTTCCTCGGCTGGATGGTCGTGGGCGTCGAGATGAAGCCGCAGTTCGATCAACTGGTATCCCAGGTGGCGGCAAATTTCGAGGTTGTCATCAGATACAAGGACAGGATCGTCTTCCGGAACTATCACGAAGCAACGGCTTCCCCGGTCGCATCGCGACTGGCTGTGGATCATCGTTTCCAGGCGATGGGCGTGGAGTGGCTGGCAAGTTTGCGGCCTTCCAGGCAGCATCTCGAAAATCGCCTGCCGTGGCTGAGCTTGCTGATGTTGCTGGCCGGCATCCTGTCCGCCGGTTTGTTCGGTGCCGCCTTGTTGCAGCTTGGCAGCGCACGGCGTGCTGCGCGGAGACTGGCAGACAGCGAGCGTCGCTTCCGCCTGGTGGCGGAGCAGACGGGCGAGCTGATCTACGATTGCAACATTGGCTCGGGGCACATCGAGTGGGCTGGCGCACTCGAGGACAGCACCGGGCTGCGCACGGCGCCAACCGGGGAGACGGCGCTGGCGAACTGGATCGAACGCATTCATCCGGATGACAGGCTGCCCGAGCAGGTTCCTGGCGAGGATCTGCTGGACGAGCGTGGCCGCTTCAAGCGTCACTATCGACTGGGACTGGAGGACCGCTTCATTCATGTCGAGGATGCCGGCGTGATTCTCAAGGACGAAGAAGGTAATCCGGTGCGCATGCTGGGAGCGATCAAGAACATTACCCAGCGTCTCGAGCATGAGGCTGCGTTGCGTTACCGGGCCAACCATGACCTGCTGACCGGCTTGCTCAGCAGGGAACGCGTGATGGTCGTCATGCAGGAGATGCTCGACAGCGAGGATTCCGGTGGCGCGCTGGTGTTGCTGGATATCGATCGCTTCCGCTCCATCAACGTGAACCTTGGTTACGATATCGGTGACGAGCTTCTGAAGTCGACGGCTGCTCGTCTCGACATGTTGCTCGCCGACCAGGGCATCCTGGCGCGGCTGGGCAGCGATCGATTCGCGCTGTTTTTTCCTGGCGATTCCGTGTCAGGTCTTTCCAAGTTCTGCAATGACCTGCTGGTCGAGATGGAGAAGCCGTTCCTGGTCGATGACAATCCGCTCTACGTTTCCGTCACGGCAGGTGTTGCCTGCTGTCCACAGGATGCCCGCACCGCGGAGGAGTTGTTCCAGACTGCCGAGCTGGCGGTCGGTCATGCCAAGGCGCGGGGGCGAAACCAGCTTCTTTATTTCGACGAAACCATGCGCGGCGACGCGGCTGGCAATCTCTGGATCGCCAACAGGCTGCGCGACGCGCTGGAAAACGAGGAGTTCCATCTGAATTTCCAGCCGCGTGTCCACTTGCAGACCGGCAGGATCATCGGCATGGAAGCACTGTTGCGCTGGACGCGGCCTGACGGAGAAGTCATCTCGCCGGGACGCTTCATTCCCGTCGCTGAGGAGAGCGGCATGATCGGCCCGATCGGCTGGTACGTGGTCGATGCCGCGGCAGACGCCGCCTTGTCGCTTGGGAAAGGCCTGATGCAGGGGCGGCGAATCGCGATCAACGTGTCTGCCAGGCAGTTGTTGAACCGGGATTTCGCGACCGAGCTGACTGACAGGGTGCGCGAGCGGGGAGCACATCCGGAGTGGTTCGAAATCGAGTTGACGGAGACCATGCTGATGCAGGATCCCGCTCTCGCGGAGCAGTTGACAAGCGATCTCCACGACGCCGGATTCACGGTGGCAATCGACGACTTCGGCACGGGTTACAGTTCGCTCAACTACCTCAAGCATTTGTCGCTTGATTTCCTGAAGATCGACCAGTCCTTTGTCCGCGGCCTGCCAGGCAGCGAACATGACGCGGCAATCGTGCGTACCATCATCGGCATGGCGCATGGCCTCAAGCTCACGCTGATCGCCGAGGGAATCGAGGAAGATGCGCAGCGCGAATTCCTGTTCGCCGAAGGTTGCGAGGAAGGCCAGGGCTTTCTCATGGCAAGGCCTGTACCGCTGGAAGAGCTTCGCAGCATGCTGGTCGGCGGCAGCCTCAAGCTGGTATCGGGAGGTGATACCGGGTCTTGATGTCGATCAATGCCGACACCTTCATTGCCATGAATAATGGCAGCTCGAACAACGAGCATCATGGCAGGCAGGCATGACTGACAACAGTACACAGGCGACGCGCCGCCTGAAACCGGACTGGCAATCTCTCGCAGCAGCGCCGCATCGCATGTTCTTCGCGACCGGCATCGGCTTCATACTGCTCGTCGCCGCCTGGTGGTTGCTCATCATGCTGGCACGCAGCTTCGCAGGTGGCGTGCTGGAACCCGTGGTTCCGGCGCTCATCACCCATGGCTCCTTGATGCTGTACGTCGTGTTCACGCCCTTCATGTTCGGTTTCCTGTTGACCGTCTATCCACGCTGGCAGGTTGCGCCCGATATTCCCTTGTCCGTCCAGATGCTGGCGCTGTCGAGCCTGCATGTCGGCCTGATGCTGTTGCTGGCGGGCAGTTACCTGTCGATGCCGCTGGCGGCGGCCGGCTGGCTGGTGCTGGCTGTGGGCTGGCTGGCGATGGTGGGTGGCTTTGCCTGGAGCTGGTGGCAGTGCGAGGCGCCGGTCATTCATGCCGGCATAGTCTGGCTGGGCATGTGCTGTGGCCTGCTGGGCGCCGCGGGCATGGGCGTCATGCTGCTGGCAGGCGACTATTCCTGGTGGCCATGGCTGAAGGCGATGGGTCTCTGGGGGTTCCTGCTGATCGTGTTCATTGGCGTCTGCCATCGCATGATTCCGTTTTTCACATCGCGTGTCGTGCCTGGCTACGAAATCTGGCGACCGGATTCGTTGCTGCGCCTGTTCGTGGCTGCGGCCTTGTTGCGTGTAGCCGTCGAACCGCTGGCCGGCTTGCATTGGCTGCCAGATGCCACGCTGTTCGGATTGTCGCTGGCATTTGCCTGGCGCTGGCGACCGGGCAAGCGTCATGGCAATGCCCTGCTGCGCGTGTTGCATGTCTCCATGGCCTGGCTTGTCATTGCGACGGGATTCTACTTCCTGGATTCCAGCCTGGTGCTCGTCGATTCCGGGTTCAGCCTGGGTCGTGCACCCTTGCATGCCATGTCGCTCGGTTTCCTCGGCAGCATGCTGCTGGCCATGGTGACGAGAGTGACCATGGGACACTCTGGACGTCCGCTGGCACTGGACAGGAAAGGCTGGTGGATATTCCTGCTGCTCCAGCTGACGACCATCACGCGGTTGGTCGCAGAGCTTCGGACTGGCTGGGCAAGTGATCTGCTGCAGCTTGCTGCCGCGGGCTGGTTGCTTGTGTTCCTGCTCTGGGCCTGGCGCTATGCATGGATCTACTTCGTGCCACGTGCCGATGGCCAGCCAGGTTGACTAGCCACTACCGGATTCGAACAAGGGGAAATGGAAAATGCTCTACCTGATCGTCAAGAAGATTCACATCCTGAGTGCGCTGCTCAGTCTTGCACTGTTCGTCTTCCGGGGCGGGCTGATGATGAAGGAGTCCCCCTGGCTGGAAAGGCCGTTGCTGCGCATTGCGCCGCACGTGGTCGACACCGTGCTGCTGACGACGGCGCTGTGGCTGATGTCGCTCCTGCACCAGTATCCCTTCGTGCATCACTGGCTGACGGTCAAGGTCGTGTTGCTGGTGGTCTATATCGTGCTGGGCAGTCTTGCCCTGAAGCGTGCGAAGACAAAGCGCATGCGCATCGTGTTCTTCGGTCTGGCGGTCGCAACGTTCCTGTTCATCATTTCGGTGGCCCGCACGCACAACCCGCTGGGAGTCTTCAGCCTGCTGGTTTGAAGGGTGTCACAGGTCGATGGCCAGTTCGCGCAACAGCGTGCTGTCGATGATGTGGATGTCCGCGCCCTTTACGGCAATGGCGCCTTTTTCCTGCAGCTGGTTCAGGGCGCGGGAAAAGGTTTCCGGCTGGATGGAGAGGCGGGCAGCGACGAGTTTCTTGGTGGTATCGAGATGCACGGCGTCACGATCATCGGCCGCTTGCTGTTCCAGCGACTGCAGCAGGAAGTTGATGACGCGCAGCGTCGAATTCTGCAGCGACAGGGAGTCGATCTCGTTGACTCGCCGGTGCAGTCGCATCGCCAGCGTGCCCATCAGGGAAAAGGCCGTATCCGGCGACTGTCGCAGGATGTCCACGAACACGCGGCCGTCGAGGCCGATGACGGTGGTTTTCTCCAGCGCTGTCGCGTCGACAGGATAGGCAGGTGTTTCGAAGAACATCACGGCTTCGGCAAAGGTGTTGCCCTTGCGCAACACCTCGATGACCTTCTCCTGGCCGTTCGGTGCCAGTCGCGACAGCTTGATGCTGCCGCTTTCCACCCGGTAGAAGTACTGCGCTTCCTCGCCATGGTTGAACAGGATCTGGTCGGCATCGAGTTGCTTGCGGATGGCGGCATCGGCCATGCGCTGCAGGCCGGCGTCATCCAGTTCGCTCAACAGTTCCACCTGCTTGAGTGCGTCTATGTCCAGCATCGCCTTCCAAAATTCCAGGTTTCGTTTTC
>JAWWBS010000033.1 GCA_033720895.1 Gammaproteobacteria bacterium | reverse complement strand
TGTTGATGGCCATGTGATCGAGACCGTTGTGCGAGTGCTCGAACAGGTGAATGGTGTCGTTCGCATCCATGAAGGCCGAGAAGTACAGCAGGGTTCCGATCTCGACATCATCGACGACCTTGATGACGCTCATGTCGGCCACCGAACCGTCCTGGTCATCCAGGCTCGGGTCGATGCGTGCGAACCAGGTGATACCGCCCGAACCGCAGTAGTCACAGTAGGAGGTGGCATCAACCGTACCGCGCTTGTCACGCCAGACGATGTTGACCAGGCCGGTCGAATCGATCATCAGGTTGTACTGCGAAGCATGCGGCTCGTCGATCAGGTCACCCGCGTTGTACAGCGGCGTACCCTCGATCAGAACACTGCCATCAGCTCCATCCAGCATGCCGTAGGACACGCCGCAGTTGTTCAGGGTGCAGTCCTGGAAAACCACGTGGACATTGCCGTCACCATCCAGCGCCATGACGCTGTTGCCGTGGCCGTTCTTGTTCGGCGAAGCCGTCGCCCACGGGTTCGTGCTGGCAGTGACGACCGTGGTGTCGGTTTCGAAGCTCATGTACTGGCCATCCTGGCCCCATGCATGAATGATGTTCGAGCTGTCGACAGCAACCTGCAGGTTTGCCCAGGTACCGGCATCAATCATTGTCTCCGACACTGCCTTGATGGTCGCCGGCGTAGCCGCATCACCGTTCTGGTCGTCCGCAGACGGGTCGATGTGGATGTAGTAGAGGTCCTTCGCACTACGGTCGGTGTAAACCAGTACGACCGTATCCGCCGAGGTGACCGCCAGGTGCGTGTTCACTCGCAGCGACAGCCCGGTGTCCAGCAGCTGGGTTTCGTCGATCAGCACGTTGCCGTCGGCGTCCAGCATCATGTAGGCAACCTGCATGGTGTTCGCCGGCATGCTGCTGTCGATCTCGATGCCCTCGTCGGTGATGGCGTAGGCAATGTGATAATTGCCTGCGGAATCCATGACCATGGTCGGGCGATCGCGAGTAAAGGCACCGTCCGCCTGGATCATCATCATGCCGCCCTGGGCGACACTGGGATCGAGGCCTACGGAGTTTTCGACGGCATCGGAAATTCCGTCGCCGTCTTCATCGGCAGCAATCGCCGGAAGTGCAAAAATCGACATGGCCACGGCCAGCAGCCATGGCAACAGTCGTGCGTTCTTATTGTTCATGAGTATTCCCCTGTAATGACAACGAGATAGCTATTCCAGAGCGGCAGAGCTCCACACCCCCTGCACCGGCGGGCACGTTGCGAGCAACTGATTTTGAAATGAGCCGAGCCCCCTCAACTGGTTAGCAGAGTTTAGCCTGAATTTACGAGATGTGGCGGTTTTGTACTGGTCGGGACGAAATTCAGCAATTTCCTACGCGCCGTTCCGCGGGGCCGGGACGCGTTAGGAGAACTTGCGCGCTGCCCGGATCAACGACGGATGGCCGCGCCCTTGATCTGGGCATGAACCGCCATGCCCGGGACAAGCTGCAGCTGGCGAAGGGACACCTGGCTGACCCGCGCCAGCAGGCTGTGGCCAGCCACCTGCATCTGCACCATGGCCATGCCGCCCGGCATGTCGCGAAGCTCCTGCACTGCAGCAGGGATGATATTGAGGATCGATGACCCGCGGGGCTTTTCCAGCACGATGCTGACGTCGTCGGCGCGTACCCTGAGCCGCATGTCGCCTGCCGGGAGCTCTTCCGGAATGCGCAGCTCGGTATGCTCCAGCATCAGCGAGGTCACGCCAGCGGCGGGATTCCAGCCCTCAGAGCGCACCGGCAGGACCACGCCCGCCATGTCCCCGAAATCGACGGCCAGGTCGATGTCGCCGAAGACGTCCTCCATCGGGCCCGATGCCATGACCCGCCCCTGGCGCAGCAACAGCAGCTGGTCGCACAGGCGCGACACCTCGTTGATGCTGTGGCTGACATAGATGATCGGCACTTTCAGCTCGGCATGCAGGCGATCGAGGTAGGGCAGGATCTCCTGCTTGCGCTGCCGGTCCAGGTTGGCCAGCGGCTCATCCATCAACAACAGGCGCGGTGCCGACAGCAGGGCCCGCCCGATGGATACACGCTGCTGCTCGCCGCCGGAGAGCTGCGCGGGCTTGCGCTCCAGCAAGGGCCCGATGTCCAGCAGCTCGATCACCTCGTCTCGCGTCGTCACCGACTCCCGCGCTCCGCGGCGGCGGGCCCCGTAATCCAGGTTGCGGGCCACCTCGAGATGCGGGAACAGCCGACCCTCCTGGAAGACATAGCCGATCGCGCGCGCGCAGGCGGGTACCCGGATGTTGCCGGCCGTATCCAGCCAGGTATCGCCATTCAGGCGGATATGCCCGCTGGCCCGTGTTTCCAGGCCGGCCAGGCAGCGCAGCAAGGAGGTCTTGCCGCAACCCGAGGGTCCGAATACGCCGAGCACGCCGTGGGCCGGGATGTCGAAGCCGACATCGAGGTCGAAATCCGCCAGTCCCAGCTGGATATCGGCCCGCCCGAGTGCGCCTTGCTGATCACTCATGTCGCCACCTGCGATTGATGGTGTAAAGGGTCAGCATCACAACGAAGGAAAACGCCACCAGGATGGCAGACGTGATATGGGCCGCCTCGTAGTTCAGGGACTCAACATGGTCGTAAATGGCGATCGAGATGACGCGGGTTTCGCCAGGGATGTTGCCACCCACCATCAGCACGACACCGAACTCGCCCAGCGTATGTGCAAAGCCCATGATCAGGGCGGTGAGAAAACCACGTGCCGCCAGCGGCACGGTGACGGTAAAGAAGATGTCGAACCGGCCCGCGCCCAGGGTCGCGGCCGCTTCCTGCAGGCGGGTACCGCTGGCTTCGAAAGCATTCTGGATGGGCTGCACCACGAAAGGCAGGCTGTAGACCATCGATGCAATGACCAGGCCACCGAAGGAAAAGACCAATGCGCTGTCGGTCAGCTCCAGCCACCAGCTGCCAATTGCCCCGGCCGGACCCAGCAGGACCAGCAGGTAGAAGCCGAGCACGGTCGGTGGCAGCACCAGCGGCAAGGCCACCATCGCCTCGATCGGCACCCGCAGCCGCGAGCGGGTACGCGCCAGCCACAGGGCCAGCGGCGTGCCGACAAGCAGCAACAGCAAGGTCGTGACCGCGCCGAGCTTGATCGAGAGGAGCAGCGGCCCGAGGCCGGAAAAGCGGAAAGGCAGGTCTTCAAACATTCAGGGTATCCATCATTCCTCGATCGCGTAGCCGCTGGCAGCGATCAGCGCCTTCGCATCGGCACCGTCCATGTACGCCAGGAATGCGAGCGCCGCCGGATTCTCCACGCCACGCTTGAGCAAGACCATGTCCTGTCGAATCGGATCATGCAGCTCGGCCGGAACTTCCCAGGCGCAACCGTTCTCATGGCGGGGATTCACCAGCCACTGCGACTTGGCGACGAAACCACCCGCCGCCGCCAGCGCATCGACGAACTGCATGGCCTGGGAGATGTTCTCGCCCATCACGGTGCGAGGCGCGTATTGCTCTTCGAGCTCCAGCGCGGCCAGCGTCTGCCTGGCAGCAAGACCATAAGGAGCCGTACGCGGATTGGCCATTGCCACGCGGGCGACGCCCTGTTCGAGCACGGCACGGCAATCGGCGTTTTCATCCCGGGGAACCCAGAAAACCAGCCGCCCCATGGCGTAGGTGCGCTGGCTGTCCGGAACAGCGAAACCTTCCTGAACCAGCAAGGCCGGGCGCTCGGCATCGGCAGCAAGAAAAATGTCGAAGGGCGCACCATTTCGAATCTGGGCGTAATGCTTGCCGGTGGACGCCGCACTCAGGCGCACCGTGTGCCCGCTCTGCTCTTCGAAGCGGTCGGCAAGTTCCGACAGGGTGTCCTTGAAATTGCTCGCCACCGCGACCGAGACCACGCCGGCATTCGTCCCCCACGCCGGCATCAGCAACACCAGCAGCAGTCCCATTCGAACCAGGCCCCTCATCGATATACTCCTTTATCGCCCCGGTGGCAGGCAGTAGACTGGCCCGCTCGGGGGAAGGTTACCCAATTCATAAAGGAAAACACAGCAGTGCCTGACGTCATGCCTGCCGGAAATGGAAAGCCATGGGGCAGCTTCGCCAAGCTGGTCTACGTTCTAGGACTTGCCGTTCTGTTGTTCGCGACCCAGTTGCCCGTGGCGCTTTTTGCCCTGCTCGGCCTGCAGCTGGTGTTGTGGTTCGGCGCTCGCTTGTCGTTCCGGCAATTGCTTCGTACCACCTATCGCCTGCGCTTGTTCTTCCTTTTCATCGTGCTTTCCTATGCTTTCCTGTCGACGCACGGGCAGCTCGCCGATGACTGGCGGTCGATGCAGTTGTTCGGCTTCGAGCCCGCCATCAACCTTGCCGGCATCAAGCTGGCCGGATTGATGTGCCTGCGCGTGCTGGTATTGGTGCTGGCCAGTGGCTGGATGCAACGCAGTGCCGCACCGGGCAGCCTGGTCGGTGCCATGCGCATGCTGCGCCTGCCGGAAACCCTCGCAATTACCGTCGATGCGACACTCGCCTTGCTGGCCGGTGACGATCGCGGCGGCCAGGGTGGCGGCGAGGGTAGTGGCCAGGGCGGTGGCAAGGGAGAAGGCAAGGGCAAGGGCGAGCAACGCCGCGCGAAGAAGACACCGGTCTCCTGGCAGGCCATCCGCCGGGGCGAGCTGGGCAACATTGGCGACATGTTCGACAACGCCCTGTTGCGCGCCGGCGATTACCTGCGAAAGCGCTACCCGGATCTCGGGGAAACCGCATTGCGCGACCTGACCATCGTGCTGGCGGTATCGCTGGCGGTCATGGGACTGAAAGTGTTCCAGGTCCTGCCCGGGCTGCCCATTGCCTCGGGCCACAAGAACATCATCATCGTGCCCTTGCTGCTGTTTGCCGCCAGCGCCACGCATTCGCGCTTCGGCGGCCTGCTGGCCGGCAGTGCCGTCGGCATCGTGTCCTTCCTGCTTGGCTACGGCAAGTACGGGGTGCTGGAAATCGCACATTTCGCGGTGCCCGGCCTGCTGGCCGACCTGCTCGTACCGTTCATGAAGGCGCGCAGTCGACGCTGGCAACTGGCCCAGTTTGCACTGGCCGGCCTGGCACTGGGACTGGGACGATTCACGGCCAACCTGCTGGTGATCATCCTTGCAGGCGCGCCCTTGCCCGCCTTCCTGCTGTTTGCGCCGATGCTGACATCGCAAATGGCATTTGGTGCCTTGAGTTGCTTTGCCAGCATACTCATTGTAAATACGAAGCTGCCACAGAACAGTGTGACGGCAATCCAGGGTGATTCGAAGAACGAGCGAAACACCTGAGCCTTTCATATACACCCCAGGGGGAAATTCGATGTCTGATTTGTTGACCGGTGACGGTCGCACCCATATCAAGAGTGGCTTGATGCAGGAAAGCCTGGTGAGCAAGAAGCTCATCGAGTCGACCGATTCGGCCAACGTCAAGAGCATGGTTCCGGATGTGAACATGCTCTGTATCGGCGGTCGCAGCATCATGGACCGCGGCCGCGAAGCCATCCTGCCGCTGGTCGATGCCATTGCCGAACTGAATGGCTCCTATCGCATGGTGCTCGGCGTCGGTGGCGGCGCGCGTGCACGGCACACCTATTCCATCGGCATCGATCTCGGCCTGCCGATCGGCGGCCTCGCTCGTATCGTTGGCGGCGTCGAAGAGAACAATCGCGACATCCTGCAGTTCCTGCTGGCACCGCACGGGGGCATCACCTTCGTGAAGGATCACTTCCAGGACCTGCAGCTGTTCCTGAACAACGGCATGATCCCGGTCTGCATCGGCCAGCCGCCGTATCACTTCTGGGAACCGCCATCTGTCGAGAAGGGCAAGCTGCCGGACAACGGTCCGGATACCGGCCTGTTCCTGATGGCAGAAGTCATGGGCGCCAAGAACGTCATCTACGTCAAGGACATCGATGGCATCTACGACAAGGATCCGCAGAAGAATCCGGATGCAAAGCGCTTCGACAAGATTCGCGCCAAGGACCTGCTCGACATGAACCTGGCCGACATGCCGATCGAGCGCGAACTGCTCCGATCGCTCGAAAATGCCCGCACCACCCGCTCCATCCAGGTGATCAACGGACTCGACACCGACAACCTGCGAAAGGCGCTGGCCGGAGAAGTCACCGGCACGCTGGTATTCAATGGACGACACGAATTCGCAGGAGGCAAATGACATGACCACCAAGAAAGACGGCAAGATATGGATCGAGGGCATGGACAATGCCCTGCATGAACAATCGATGCACGGCAAGGACATTCACGAGCATTTCGCCAATCGCGAAACCGAGGCCGTGCTGCCGGATGTGTGGATCCTGAAAATCGGTGGCCAGAGCATCATGGATCGCGGCCGCGAAGCGGTCTACCCGATCATCGACGAACTGGTCGAAGCCAAGAACAACGGCGTGAACTTCGTGCTGGGTACTGGCGGTGGCACGCGCGCACGCCACGTCTACTCGCTCGGCCTCGACCTCGAATTGCCGACCGGCATGCTGGCTCGCCTTGGCGCGAGCGTCCCGGTGCAGAATGCCCGCATGCTGCAGGTACTGATGGCCAAGCATGGCGGCATCATGGCTTACCCGGAAGAGCTGGAGAAGCTGCCGTTCTTCCTGAACGCAGGCTGCATTCCGATCACCTCGGGCATGCCGCCCAACGAGTTCTGGGAGAAGTCCCAGGCCGTCGGCCTCATTCCTGCGAACCGGACCGATGCGGGCGTGTTCCTGCTGGCCGAGTTCCTCGGTGCCAAGGGCGTCATTTACATCAAGGACGAAGACGGCCTGTACACGGACGACCCGAAGAAGAACCCGGATGCCAAGTTCATCCCGGAAACGACGGCCACGGAACTGCTGGACAACGGCCAGGACGACCTGATTGTCGAACGCGTGGTGCTGGAGTACATGCAGCGCGCCGACAACATCAAGGAAATCCGCATCGTCAATGGCATGAAGCGCGGCCAGATCACGGCGGCCTTCAACGGCGAGAACGTCGGTACCGTCATTCGTGCCTGATCACGCCTGACCGATACGAAAAGGGCACCCTCGGGTGCCCTTTTTTGTGGCTGTCGCTGGCTGCCAGGCCTGCCCTCATTTCCGCCACTCAATCCAACAACAGGCGAAGCCCGACGATCGCCAGGATGCCAGCAAAACCTTTTTTCAGTTTCTGCTGGTTGATCCGGTGGGCCGCCCGCGCACCCACGGGTGCCATCAGCATCGATGTTGCAGCAATGGTCAGCACCGCCGGCCAGAAGACATAACCCGTGGTCCAGGCCTGTGACAGGTCCGGGGCGAACAGCATGTACCCGAACGCGCCCAGTGATGCGACAAGCACGGTGCAGACGGACGAGGTTGCCACCGACTTTGCCGGCTGGATGCCGCGCGCCATCAACCACGGCACGACCATGACGCCACCGCCCACGCCCGCCAGCGACGCCAGTCCGCCAATGGGCAGCCCGACCACCAGCGAAATGGCTCGGGGCCAGGCCTTCTCGACCTCGGGCAGGCGCTGCAGAAAGAGGTAGACCGCCATCGCCAGCAGGAAGCTGCCGAACCAGATCCGCAAGCCATCGGTCGATACCTGGTCTGCCAGCCAGGCCCCGCCCAGGCTGCCGGCCAGCAGGCCGGGTGCCAGCCACCGCACCTCGACCCAGCGCACCGCGCCGAGACGCACATGGGCCACGGCAGCAGATCCGGAATTGAGGACGATGAATGCCAGCGAAGAACCGAGCGCCAGATGCATGGCGTGACTGGCGGTGGCCGCGTCGGCACTGAACACGAAATACAGCAAGGGCACGACGATCAAGCCACCGCCAATGCCCAGCAGGCCGGCGAGAAAGCCGGCCAATATGCCTGCCAGTAGGAAACCGCCGAAAGTCAGCAAGTCCATGTGTCACGTTCCCGGGAAAGTTCGGCCCATGCTGCCATTGCACCGCGTCGGGGGAAAGCCCGGCAGGCGGAACAAGAAAAAGGCCGATCATCCCTGATCGGCCTTTTCGTTACCTTGCCACCAACCCGACATCCTGTCAGGTATCCGCGCAGGACCCTGGCGGCATGTTCATTGAAGGGGATCAGGGGCCGGCGACACATCCGCATTTGCCTGATATTTCGCCGACACCGCCCCGAGGCCTCGGGGTCATCGGCATGTAGCCCCGCGGTCCTTGTGGCACAATCGGTCAGCAACCCAGTCAGGAGTACTCTGCATGTTCAAGCACGCTCAGCCTCGTCGCATCGTCATTCTTGGCGGGACCGGCTTTGTCGGGCAACGACTGGTATCCGCATTGCATGACGAAGGGCACCGGATCAAGGTACTGAGCCGCAACCGCGAGGCACATCGCGATCTGCTGGTGCTGCCGCAGGTCGAGATCGTCACGGCCAACATCTTCAATCCCGAATCGCTCGCGAAGCATTTCGAACGCGCTGACATCGTCATCAACCTGGTGGGCATTCTCAACGAGTCCGGTCACCGCGGCCGTGGCTTCCAGCGTGCCCATTTCGAACTGACCACCATGGCCGCGAACGCCGCGCGCAAGTCAGGGGCGACGCGCTACCTGCAGATGAGCGCGCTTGGCGCCGATCCGAACGGCCCCAGTCATTACCTGCGCAGCAAGGGAAGGGCCGAGGATTTCCTGATGCAGCAGGCGAAGGATCTCGACGTGACCATCTTCCAGCCGTCGGTGATCTTCGGGCCGGATGACAGTTTCCTGAATCGCTTTGCCGGGCTGCTGAAGATCGCACCCGTGTTTCCGCTGGCCTGCGCCAGCGCCCGCTTCGCTCCCGTCTATGTGGAAGATGTCGTCGCGGCCTTCTGCAGCGCACTGCATGATGCCGACTCCATCGGCCAGCGCTACGAGCTCTGCGGGCCGCGCATCTATACCCTGCGGGAGCTGGTGAGCTATGTCCGTCGCCAGCTTGGCCTGCGCCGGCTGATCCTGCCGTTGCCGAAACCGCTCTCCTGGTTGCAGGCTGCGGTCTTCGAATTCATCCCGGGCAAGCCATTCTCGCTGGACAATTACAACAGCACGAAGACCGACAGCGTCTGCCGCAACAGCGATGGTCTCCGCGCCCTGGGTATCACGCCAACGCCGCTGGAAGGCATCGCCCCTGCCTACCTGCGCAAGCATGTCGACATGCGCAACCGCTATGACGACTATCGCCAGCACGCCCGTCCCGACCGGGACTGAGCCGACACGCCTTGGCTGAGCATTCCGTGGATACCCGCCTGCCCGATGGTGCCCGCCGCTATCTCGTCGGTGGCGTGGTGCGCGACGAACTCCTGGGCCTGCCGGCCCGTGATCGCGACTGGGTGGTGGTCGGCACGACGCCGGAATCCATGCAACGGGCTGGCTTCCTGCCCGTTGGCAAGGACTTCCCGGTGTTCCTGCACCCCGAAACCCGCGAAGAGCATGCGCTGGCAAGGACCGAGCGCAAGACCGCACCGGGCTACAAGGGCTTTGTCTTCCATGCCGATGCCGATGTCACCATCGAGCAGGACCTGGCACGTCGCGACCTGACCATCAACGCCATGGCGCGCGACGAAGACGGCAGCCTGATCGACCCCTTCGACGGCCAGGCCGATATCGACGCGCGCCAGCTGCGCCATGTTTCGGAGGCCTTTGTCGAGGATCCGGTGAGACTGCTGCGCGTGGCAAAATTTGCCGCCCGCCTTGAAGGTTTCACCGTGGCTTCGGATACCCGCGCCGTGCTTGAACACATGGTGGATGGTGGCGAAATCGATGCCCTGGTCCCGGAGCGGGTCTGGCAGGAAATGCACGATGCCCTGCGGGCCTCGAGACCGGGCGCATTTTTCGAAGTTCTCAGGGACTGCGGCGCGCTCAAGAAGCTGTTCCCCGAGGTCGACCGCCTGTTTGGCGTGCCACAACCGGAGAAGTGGCATCCTGAGATCGACACGGGGGTTCATACCTTGATGGTGCTGGAGCAGATAGCCCGACTGACCGATGCGATCGAACCCCGCTTCGCGGCGCTGGCGCATGACTTTGGCAAGGGCACCACGCCACGGCAGCACTGGCCCAGCCACCGCGGCCACGAAGAACGCGGCGTGAAGCTCATCGAAGCATTCTGCCAGCGTTGGCGAGTGCCGAATGACTGCCGGGAACTGGCCGTCCTGGTGTCGCGATGGCATACCCATGTGCACAAGGCCTTCGAAATCCGGCCCGATACCGCCCTGAAAGTGATCGAGGCCGTCGGCGGCTTCCGCCACCCAGGGCGCTTCGAGCAGTTCCTGCTCGCCTGCGAGGCCGACGCCCGCGGCAGGACCGGCCTCGAGGATCGTGATTACCCGCAGGCCGGGCGCTTTCGGCAGGCGCTGGCCGCCGCCGCACCTGTCTCGGCAGCCGATGTATCATCCGACCTGGAAGGCAAAGCCATCGGTGAAGCCATCCGCCACCAGCGCCTCAACGCCATCAAGGGAGTATGGTGATGAACATGCGATTGCTTGCGTTCCTGCTGCTCGTCCTGCCACTCAGCAGCTGGGCCGATCCGCTGAATTACGACTACGTTTACGCGTCCCGCACCGACACCGAGGTCAATGACCAGGAGGCGGATGGCGACACTTTCGGCGGCTTCCTCGAATTCGCCGACCACTTCCACGTAACCCTGTCGAAAGGCGATGCCGGCTGGGGCCCTGCGGGCGCCGAGCAGGAAACCACCCGCTTTGGCATCGGCGCGCAGTACTTCCTGAACGAAAACACCCTGCTCGCACCGACCATCTCGCGCCTGCGGGTGGAAACCGATACACCGGCATTCAGCGCCAGCGAAGATGCCACCGCCGTGCAGCTGGAACTGCGGCACTACCTTGGCGCCGGCTTCGAAGTGCTGGCGGGTTATCGCTATGCGGACTTCGACGCTGGCAGCCAGGATGGCCTGGAAGTCGGCGTCATGTACCACCTTGCAGACTGGGTGGCGATCGGCGCCATTGCACGTGACGAAAATGACGTACGCAGCGAAGAATTGACCATTCGTTTCTACTACTGAGCCAGCACGCGACTGCATGAAAGAGCCCGGCCGATGCCGGGCTTTTTGCTTGTCGTCCGCGCTGGCATCACCAGATGATGACGAACAGAAGCAGGCCCAGCAGCAAGCGGTAGATGACAAAGGGCAGCATGCCGACCTGGGGCAGCCACTTGAGGAAGTAGTGAATGCAGGCATAGGCCGCTGCAAACGACAACAGGCTGCCAAGTACCAGGTCGAGCCAGGCCACCGGTTCGGCGGATTCGAGCAGGCTTTTCGTCTCCAGGCCACCGGCCAGCAAGATGACCGGGATGGACAACAGGAAGGAGAAACGTGCCGCGCCGGCTCGCGTCATGCCGGCCAGCAAACCCGCCGTCATGGTAATGCCCGAGCGAGACGTGCCAGGGATCAATGCCAGCGCCTGGGCCAGGCCGATGAACATGATGATCTTCCAGGTCATGGTGTGCTCGTCGCGGGTTTCGGTGCGACGCGCATCGGCAAACCACAGGAGCAAGGCGAAAACGATGGTTGTCACGGCAATCAACGAGGGCGTGCGGAGCTGCGTGGCAATGAACTCGTGGCCGACCAGCCCGACCAGGCCGACCGGAATGGTGCCGACGATCACGCCCCAGGCCAGGTGACTGTCCGAGCTGTGCCTGCCGACGAGGCTTTTCACCCAGGCAAGGAACAACTGCCTGATCTCGGCACGGAAATACCACATCACGGCGAACAGCGTGCCGACATGCACTGCCACGTCGAACGCCAGCCCCTGGTCCTGCCAGCCGGAAAATGCCGGGAACAGGATCAAGTGTGCCGAACTGGAAATCGGCAGGAACTCGGTCAGTCCCTGCAACAGCGCGAGCAAGATGATCTGCAGAATATCCATGACTCTCCTGTATCAGCTCTCGTGCCGGGTCAGAGCGAGGCGCTCAGGTCCTTGAGACGAAAACCGCTCAGCAAGGGGTCGAGCCCCCGCGACAGGCCCATGACCTTGAAACGATCACCCATCTCGCCGGGCATCACCAGCTTCTGGGCCTGCTGCGACAGCGCGAACCGCTGTTCGTCGCTGGCCGCTTCCTGGCCTGACAGCAACTGGTCGATGCCACCGGCCAGCAGGAACTGTGCCTGCGTCGTGAACCCCATCAGTTCGAGACCATTCGCCAGGCCGGATTCCGCGACAGCCGTGAAGTTCACGAAACTCGTGATGTCCTGCAGGCCTGGATGAAGCAGCACATCCAGGTGCGCGCGGTGGCGGTAATGGCACATCAAGGTGCCACTGCGGCGATCGGGATGGTAGTACTCCGGCCGCGGATAACCGTAATCGATGAACAGGCACAAGCCACGACGCATGGCCGTGGCGACGGCACCGACCAGTGCCGGCAGGCGTGTGGACATCTCGGATTCGTAACCCGGCGGCAAGGCGATATCGAGGTTTGACTGCAGGCGCTCCACGCCCAGCGACAGGTGCTCGCCCGCGGGGACGAAACCGGTCGCCAGCCTGCCTTGCTGTTCATGGACGATCTGTTCCGACACCTGGTCTTCCCCCATGCGGAAGCGCGACACGGGCAAGGCATCCAGCAGCTCGTTGGCCAGCACGACCCCCTCGAAATCGGCGGGAAAGTCATCCAGCCATTCGACCCGGTCCAGCAACTCGGGTACGGCGGCGGCAATCTTTTCTTGCTGGCGATCGCGCAGGTCGGCAGAGATGTCGAGTATGAAGTAGCGGCCGGGCAGGCTGCCCCTGGCATTCAGCTCCAGCAGGATGTCGGCCGCCATGACCCCCGAGCCGGCACCGACCTCCAGCACATCGCCGCTGCCCATGACCTGCAACACTTCTTCGACCTGGCCGGCAAGCACCCGTGAGAAAAGCGGCGAGACTTCCGGCGCGGTAATGAAATCACCCTCGATGCCGAACTTGCGGGCACCTGCCGTGTAGTAACCGAGACCGGGCGCATAGAGAACGGCATCCATGTACTCGTCGAAGGGCAGCTGCCCGTCTGCCGCGGCGATACGCCGACGGATTTCCTCGACGACGCGCTCGGAGTGCGCCTGCGCTTCAGGTCCTGGTTGCGGAAAGTCCTCGATGCGGGTCATTGCCTTGAACGATCCAGTCGTCGATTTGCCGGGGTGCGTACCTGGCACGAGTATACATGGCGGAACTGCACGACAGGCCCGTGCCGGCAAGATTCTGCCCCGGGCTGGATTCCGGTATGGTGAGCATCACACGCCTGTTCGGAGCCCTGCATGAACCAGACAGAAAGCAGTGACCGCGTTGCCCTGGTCACCGGTGCCGCGCGCCGGATAGGCGCAGCCATTGTCCGCGAACTCCACGCAGCCGGCTGGCAGGTCGTCATCCATTGCCGTTCTTCGCGCGACGAGGCAGACGCCCTGGCAAGCGAGCTGAACGAACTGCGCGCAGGCTCGGCCAAGGTCGTGACCGCCGACCTGCTGAATACCGACAGCTTGCCGGGACTGGTTGCCGCAACGCTCGGGCATTTCGGACGCCTGGACCTGCTGGTCAACAACGCGTCGTCGTTCTACCCGACACCCGTGGGCAAGATCACGGAATCGGACTGGCAGGACCTGCTGGGCAGCAATCTCAAGGCGCCGGTCTTTCTCGTGCAGGCTGCCCGCGAGGCCTTGCGCGATGCATCCGGCAGCATCGTCAACATCATCGACATGAACATCGACCGCCCGATTGCCGACCACCCGGTCTATCTCGCGGCCAAGGGCGGCCTGGCCACCCTGACCCGGGCGCTCGCCAGGGACCTGGCCCCTGCGATTCGCGTCAATGGTGTCTCACCCGGTGCCATCCTCTGGCCGGAGTCGGGGCTGGACGCGCAAGCGCAGCAGGCCATCGTCGACGCAACGCCGCTGGCACGCACCGGCGCGCCCGAGGACATTGCCCGGGCGGTTCGGTTTTTTGCGGAAAATGCGTTCGTTACCGGCCAGGTACTGGCCGTGGATGGCGGACGCGGCCTGTAGCCAGGCCGCCCGCTCCCTGGCGCCTAGCGAACGCCACCCAGCGTCAGGTCCCAGCCATCACGGTAGCTCGACGTCGAGAGGTCCGGCGTTGCGGCTGGCGTCGGCACACCTGGCTTGGTCACCGTCGGCGAGCAGCTGGCATTCTCGATGTAATACAGCGCCTCGGCAATGGAACCCTCGGTGGCACTGCCCAGCTGTTCGGTCAGGTCGTCATCGGCCGCACAGGTCGGCACGATGCCGGCGTAGTATTCGCCCTCGCCCAGTGAGTTGACGGTCTCGAACGAGACAGCCCGCAGACGATTGGTACAGATATCCGCAGCTTCCTGCCCGACCGGCTTGCCGTAACTCGTGCTGCCCACCGTCGCCACGTCGATGTAGGGCCTGAGGCTGTTGATCACCAGCTCGCTCGCGGATGCCGTACCGCCGGTCGTGATCGCCACCAGCTGTTCGATCGGCAGGCCGTCGGCGGCAGTGGCAATACCGGTGTTGTAGTTCTCGCTGCTGCGCTTGTCATTGAAACGAGTCGTCGACCACAGCTTGCCGGAATGTGCGCCACCGGCAATCAGGTTGCCGAGGTGATTGGCAACCGAGACCAGTCCGCCACCGTTGTACCTGAGGTCGAGAATCAGCCGCGTCACACCATCGGCAGCCAGTTGCTGGAACGCCGTGTTGAGCTCTTCCGTGGACGGCGTCAGGAAAGAGCGGAAATAGATGTAGCCGACCTTCAGGCCCGCTGCATCCATCGTGGTCGTGTAGCTGACGGTCGGGATGGTGACATTGTCCTTGGCGACCGTAATGACTTCTTCCACACCGCCGACGTGACGGATGGTCAGGTCGACCTCGTAACCGACCTCGCGCGGGCCATAGGGACCCGGGTCCTCGGAGAACGCGTCCGTATCTAGCAAGGTGCGGATCGACACGCCATCGATCGCGATGATCGTGTCACCTCGCACCAGGCCGGCGGCGTCCGCCGGACTGCCCGGGAACACTTCGCGCATCTGGTAACCATCCGCTGTCGCAAACGGCCCGTTCAGCTGGCTGCTGAAACCGAAGCCGATGTAACCGGCATTGTTCAGCGCGGCATTCTCGGCCTCAATGGTTGTCACGTAACTGTACGGGAAGGTCTTGCCACGACTGGTAATCGCGTCATTCACCGAATCGGTCACGAAGGTGTTCAATGCCGCCAGCTGATCACCCTCGGCGTAGGCGCTGGTGTCCAGGTCGGGAATTTCGTCATACCAGAGATAGTTTGCATCCAGCTCCGACTTGACGAGATTGAGCTGGTATTCGGTACCACAAACGGCAAGGCGCTCCTCGGCTTCCTTGGAGCCGCCGCCGTCACCACCACCGCCGCCGCAGGCTGCGAGCGTTGCAGTGGCAAGGACGAGAAGGACAGATGCGCGGTTGAACATTGGAAGCTCCTTGCCCGGAGGCAGGTGTATTTACTGTATTAGGTGGATTTCAGGGCGGTAAATATTTCAGAAATGGAAATCGATTGCGAGGAGTTCGTTCCCGGTTTTGTCAAATTCCTGCCAGTGGCTGGCGAGCGGCCTGCCGGTCTCCGGGTGGAGCCGCCCGGCCGCAAGCTCGACCAGCGGCGCCAGCACGAAGGCATACTTCAGGATCTCGTTGCGCGGAAGCCGGAGATCCGGGGTATCCATGACGAGATCGCCATACAACAGCAGGTCGAGATCGATGGTGCGGGGGGAAAACCGCGGCGATGCCTGGTCACGGCCGCCATCACGCTCGATGCCGTCAAGCGCCTGGTCGACCGCCTCCACCGACTCCCGGGTCCTGAATCCCACGACCAGGTTAAGGAAATCATCACCATCGAAGCCGACCGCGGCAGTCTGGTACACGGTGGATATCCGCAGCTCGCCAAAACGTTGCTGCAAGGCCTCGACCGCAAATCGCACATGGCGCTCCGGCTCGACATTGCTGCCGATGCTGACAAACACCTCGACCATCAGCGGCTCCGCTGGATCTTCACGCCGACATCTCGCGCGATGCTGACCGCGCCGGTCTTGTTCAAGGTCAGGCTGACCTCCTCGACCGGGAATTCGTCGAGAATCAACTGCGCGATTTTCTCGGCCAGGGTCTCAACCAGGTCGAAGCGCGACTCGCGGGCAAACTCGTCGACCCGGTGGGACACCGCCTTGTAATCGAGCGTGTCCTTGATGTCATCGCTGGCCGACGCCTTGCGAATGTCGAAACCCATGTCGATATCGAGGCGGATTTCCTGTTTGATGCGCTTTTCCCACGCGAACACGCCAACGACGACGGGAATGCGCAAGTCTCGAATGAATACCTGGTCCATGCCTGCTCCAGCGTTCAGGGTGCGGCGAGTTCGTCCAGCGGCCAGCGGGCCACGGCGTCGATTCGCAGATCATCAGACTGACCGGCAGCCAGTCGCGCGGCGCCAGCATACGCGATCATGGCGCCATTGTCGGTGCAGAACTCCGGTCGCGGGAAGTACACGCGGCCATTGCGGGCCTCGAGCGCAGCCTGCAATTGCTCGCGCAGGCGCCGGTTGGCGCCCACGCCACCCGCCACCACCAGTGCATCCAGGCCGGTTTGATCCAGCGCCAGCCGCGCCTTGATCGCCAGGGTGTCGACCACGGCATCTTCGAAACAACGCGCCAGGTCGGCACGGTCCTTGTCCGTCACGTCAGCCAGCTTCTGCAACTGCACCAGCACGGCGGTCTTCAGGCCGGAAAAGCTGAAATCCAGGCCCGGCTCCTGGCCCTTTCTCTTCCTGGTCATCGGCCGCGGGAACTGGAAGCGCGCCGGATCACCTTGCTCTGCCAGTTTCGCCAGCGCCGCACCACCCGGGTAACCCAGCCCCAGCAGCTTGGCCGTCTTGTCGAAGGCCTCGCCGGCGGCATCGTCGATGGTTTCACCCAGCAATTCGTATTGCCCCACGCCATCGACCCGCATGATCTGGGTATGGCCGCCGGACACCAGCAGGGCGAGGAAGGGAAAATCCGGGTGCTCGTCTTCCAGCATCGGTGCCAGCAGGTGCCCTTCCAGGTGATGGACACCCACCGCCGGTACGCCCCAGGCCCAGGCCAGCGAGCGCGCCAGGCTGGCGCCCACCAGCAGCGCGCCAATCAGGCCGGGACCGGCGGTGAAGGCCACGCCATCGATGTCCTCGCGGGTCAGGCCCGCCTCGTCCAGCGCCTCCCTTATAAGAGGTGTGAGCTTGCGGATATGGTCGCGGGAAGCGAGCTCCGGCACGACGCCGCCGTACTCGGCATGCATGGCAACCTGTGAATACAGGGCATGGGCGCGCAGGCCGGCCTCGGTGTCGTAGATCGCCGCTGCCGTCTCGTCGCAGGATGTCTCGATGCCCAGGACCCGCATTTCTGCTCCTCGTATGGCCTCTTGCCGGTATTTCCTGACCGGCGGGGAAGCCCCGCCGACAGGGCCGAATTGTTGCATTTTCCGAGCGATGTGCCTATTATTCGCGCCCTTGCCCGCTGACTCCGGGCAAAATCCAATCAAAAGTGAGGTGAGATTTCACATGCCGAGCGTACGAGTCAAAGAGAACGAACCGTTTGAGGTTGCCCTGCGCCGTTTCAAGCGCTCCTGCGAGAAGGCTGGCGTGCTGACGGAAGTCCGTCGCCGCGAGTTCTACGAAAAGCCGACCCAGGAACGCAAGCGCAAGCAGGCGGCCGCCGTTAAGCGCCACATGAAGAAGCTGTCGCGCGAAACGGCCCGGCGTACTCGCCTGTACTGATTCCCTCCTTTACGGGAAGGTTTCCGACACCGGGCTCGCGACAGCGAGTCCGGTGTTTTAGTTTCTGAACCCTATTGCTGATGGAAAACGACATGTCCCTGAAAGAAACCATTCTCAATGACGTGAAGACGGCCATGAAGGCCGGTGAAAAGGACAAGCTGGGCGTGCTGCGCATGCTGACGGCTGCCATCAAACAGCGCGAAGTGGACGAGCGTATCGAGCTCGACGACACCCAGGTGCTGGCGATCGTCGAGAAGTCGATCAAGCAGCGCAAGGAATCCATCAAGCAGTACGTCGACGGTGGTCGCCAGGAACTGGCCGACAAGGAACAGGCCGAGATCGACATCCTGCAGCCCTACCTGCCCGAGCAACTGTCCGCAGAAGAACTCGGCAAGCTGGTCGACGAGGCGATCGCCGCTTCCGGCGCCAGCGAAATGAAGGACATGGGCAAGGTCATGGGCCAGCTCAAGCCGAAGATCCAGGGCAAGGCCGACATGGGCGACGTCTCGGCGATGGTGAAGGCCAAGCTGGGCTAGACTGTCAGCCTCAAACCTGGCCGGGGAACGCGGTTGATACCTCAAAGCTTCATTGATGACCTGGTGAATCGCGTCGATATCGTCGAAGTTATCGATGCGCGCGTCCCGCTGAAAAAGGCGGGCCGTGAATACACGGCCTGCTGCCCCTTCCATAACGAAAAGACGCCCTCCTTCTACGTCAGCCCGGCGAAACAGTTCTACCACTGCTTCGGTTGCGGCGCGCACGGCACGGCCATCGGTTTCCTGATGGAATACGAGCGCCTCGAGTTTCCCGATGCCATCCGCGCGCTGGCCGAGCAGATCGGTGTCGAGGTGCCTTCGGACAGCGGCGGTGACGATCGCAAGCGCGACAAGTCGCTGTTCGACCTGATGGAACACGCCGCCGGCTTCTACCGCAAGCAGCTGAAAGCCAATCCGCGCGCCATCGACTACCTCAAGGGTCGGGGCCTGTCTGGCGAGATTGCCGCCGACTTCGGACTTGGCTACGCACCCGATGACTGGGAAGGCGTGCTGAACTACCTGCGAGAACGGGGTTACCGCAAGGAACAGTTCATCGCCACCGGCATGGGGATCGAGGGCAACAAGCCGCAACCCTTCGATCGCTTCCGGGACCGCATCATGTTCCCGATCCGCGATCGCCGCGGTCGCGTCATTGCCTTCGGCGGTCGCGTGCTGGACAAGGGCGAACCCAAGTACATGAACTCGCCCGAGACCGAGCTCTTCCACAAGGGTCGCGAACTATACGGCCTGTGGGAAGCGAAGCAGGCGAATCGCGAAATCGAGCGCCTGCTGGTGGTCGAGGGCTACATGGATGTTGTCGCGCTGGCACAGAACGACATCCGCTATGCCGTCGCCACGCTGGGCACGGCGACAACACCCGAACACCTGGATCGCATCTTCCGTGCCACCAATGAGGTGGTGTTCTGCTTCGACGGCGACAAGGCCGGACAGCGTGCAGCCTGGCGGGCACTGGAAAACTCGCTCGGCAGCATCAAGGGGGGGCGCCAGATCCGCTTCCTGTTCCTGCCCGAAGGCGAGGATCCGGACACCCTGGTCCGCCAGGAAGGCAAGGATGCGTTCGAGGCGCGGGTAGCCAGGGCCGACACCCTGAGCGAGTACCTGCTGAACGAACTGTTCTCGCGCATCGATCCTTCACGCGAAGACGAGCTGACCCGGGTTGTCGACATGGCCGATCCGCTGATCGACAGCGTGGCCGACCCGATTGCCAAGGAACTGCTGTTCTCGCAATTGAAACGCCGGCTTGGCCGCTTTGGCGAACGCCTGGCGCTGTCAGCCGGCAGCCTGGCCGAGCAGCTCCCGACCCACCGACCGGTGCAGATGAAGCTCACGCCCATGCGCCGGGCCATCGCCATCCTGCTGAACCGGCCGGACCTGGCGGCGCGAGCTGACCAGTTCCGCGAGGACCTGGCTGAATTGGACGTCCAGGGCATCGACGTGCTGCTGGAACTGGTGGAATTCCTGAGCGAGCGGCCGAAAATCACCATGGGCGGCATCCTGGAAGCCTGGCGTGACCGGCCACTGGGCCCGGCCCTGGGCAAGCTGGCTGCGCTGGACCTTGAGGTTCCGGCCGAGCTGATGCAGTCCGAATTTGAACATATCCTTGAAAATCAGCTACTTGGAAGCGTCAAGGAACGCCGCGGCGCGCGGCGCCTGGCCGAGTTGCAGGTCAAAAAGCCCTCGGAGCTCTCAGAGGCAGAGAAGGCCGAACTCAGGGCCCTCCTGGGTGTCAGAAACACTTGATTTGGCTGGAAAAACACCACCCCCGCCGCTATACTGTCGTGTTCCATCTGCTTGGCTATTAGCCCGCTTCAAACCTGAGGAATCCGCCGCAGAAATTCACACTGCGACGCGGGGCAGGTTCGGTCCGGCGACTATATTCAGGGCAGGCCGGTAGCGGATGGCTAGACGGGCGGACGGCGCTATGGCGCCGGAGCACGCCGTGAACCCTGGCTGCCAGGCAGCCGTTGCGAGGAAGAATGGAATTTTATGAACGCTGATCGTCAGTCACAGATCAAGGCCCTCATTGCCGTCGGCAAGGAGAAGGGTTACCTGACCTACGCGGAAGTGAATGATCACCTGCCGGACGATATCGTCGATCCGGAACAGATCGAAGACATCATCTCGATGATCAACGACATGGGCATCACTGTCCATGAGCAGGCGCCGGACGCCGATACCCTGATCCTTTCCGACAATGCCGTCTCCAGCGACGATGACGATGCCGAAGAAGCGGCAGCGGCACTTGCTTCCGTGGATTCGGAATTCGGTCGCACCACCGACCCGGTGCGCATGTACATGCGCGAGATGGGTACGGTCGAGCTGCTGACCCGTGAGGGCGAGATCCGGATTGCCAAGCGCATCGAGGAAGGCCTGAACCAGGTCAGCATCTGCCTGTCGCAGTTTCCGCAGTCCATCGAGTTCCTGCTCCGCGAGTTTGCCGAGTTCGAGGCAGAGAATACCCGTCTCGCCGACATCATCGCCGGATTCATCGACCCTAACCGCGATGACGAACCCGCGCGCCCGGCGAATGCCGGCAACGCCGACAACAGCAACAATGGCAGCAACGCCAAGTCCGACTCGAATGACGACGATGATTCGGATGACGATGATGATTCCGACAACAACGCCAACGAAGGCCCGGATCCGGAAGAAGCCAAGCGGATCTTCGGCGAGATCGGCAAGCTCCATTCGAAGCACCTCAAGTCGCTGAAGAAGAATGGCGCCCAGCACAAGACGTCCTTGAAGCACCAGGAAGCCATCACCGCGCTGTTCATGCAGCTCAAGCTGACGCCGCGGATGGTCGACCTGATGACGATCAACCTGCGCATGACCATCGAGCGCATCCGCGAGCAGGAACGCGCCATCATGGCCATCTGCATCGAAGATGCCGACATGCCGCGCAAGGACTTCATCACCTCCTTCCCGGATAACGAGACGAATCCGAAGTGGGCGGAAAAGCAGATCAAGGCAAAGAAGAAGTGGTCTTCCAAGCTGGCCGAGTTCCAGGACGATATCGAACGCCTGCAGAACCGACTGGTTTCCATTGAAGATGAAACCTGGCTGACCATTCCTGAAATCAAGAACATCAACCGCGAGATGTCGATTGGCGAAGCCAAGGCGCGTCGTGCCAAGAAGGAAATGGTCGAGGCCAACCTTCGCCTGGTGATCTCGATTGCCAAGAAGTACACCAACCGCGGCCTGCAGTTCCTGGACCTTATCCAGGAAGGCAACATCGGCCTGATGAAGGCGGTCGACAAGTTCGAATACCGTCGTGGTTACAAGTTCTCGACCTATGCCACCTGGTGGATTCGCCAGGCCATCACGCGTTCGATCGCCGACCAGGCGCGCACCATCCGCATCCCGGTGCACATGATCGAAACCATCAACAAGCTGAATCGCATTTCGCGACAGATGCTGCAGGAGATGGGTCGCGAGGCCACGCCTGACGAACTGGCCATCCGCATGGAAATGCCGGAAGACAAGGTTCGCAAGGTGCTGAAGATCGCCAAGGAACCGATTTCCATGGAGACGCCGATCGGTGACGATGAAGATTCGCACCTTGGCGACTTCATCGAGGACCAGAACGTCGATTCTCCGATCGACTCGGCCACCTCGGAAGGTCTCAAGGAAACCACCGACTTCGTGCTCGCCGGCCTGACGCCGCGTGAAGCCAAGGTCCTGCGCATGCGCTTCGGTATCGACATGAATACCGACCACACGCTGGAAGAAGTCGGCAAGCAGTTCGACGTGACTCGCGAGCGCATTCGCCAGATCGAGGCGAAGGCACTGCGCAAGCTGCGTCACCCGACGCGTTCGGAACAGCTGCGCAGCTTCCTCGACGACTGACAGGAACTCCGCTCCGTACATGAAAAGCCCCTCTCCCGAGGGGCTTTTTTCGCACATGACAGTGCACCTGGCTCGGAATTCGGTGATGCCAGGGTGGTCGGACGTCACCCGCATCGCTATCATTAGCGCCCTGCGCGGGCCCATAGCTCAATTGGTTAGAGCAGAGGACTCATAATCCTTTGGTTCCAGGTTCGAGTCCTGGTGGGCCCACCA